>NZ_JBJGYX010000071.1:0-24949 GCF_054050195.1 Geodermatophilus sp. SYSU D00710 | reverse complement strand
GGGGGGGGGGGGGGGGGGGGGGGCGGGGGGCGGCGCGCGCGCGGCGCGGGGGGGGGGGGGGGGGGGCCCCCCGGCCGGGGGGGGGGGGTCGGCCCCCCCCCCGCGCCGGTGACCATGCTGAGCGGCACCCCAGGCCCTCCGGAGGTGGACCATGAGCTCGGCGGCCGACGACTACCCGCTGGTCGACCTGTTCTGGACGTTCGTCGTCTTCTTCGCGCTGCTGGTCTTCTCCTGGCTGGTCATCACGGTCTTCGGGGACCTGTTACGGCGGCACGACCTGTCGGGGTGGGCCAAGACCGGCTGGATCGTCTTCGTGCTCCTGCTCCCGCTGATCGGCTCGGTCACGTACCTCACGACGCAGGGGCGCGCCATGGCCGACCGCGACGCCCGGCAGGCCGAGCAGGCGAGGCAGCGGACCGACGCCCACATCCGGTCGGTGGCCGCTCCCGCCTTCCGCGGCGTCGACGAGATCGCCCACGCCAAGGACCTGCTCGACCGGGGTGCGATCACCCAGGAGGAGTTCGAGCAGCTCAAGCGGCGCGTCCTCGTCTGAGTCCCGCGCCTCCGCACCGGGATGACCGCACGGCTGGACGCCCTCGTCCGCCGGTCCCTGCGCCGGCTGGTGCTCGGCTCCGGGCCGCTGAGGCGCCCCTCCGACCGGGTGCAGGCCGTCGGCCGGCTCGCCGTCGTCGCGTCCCTCCTCGTCGCCCCGCTGCTCGCCGTGGCGGCGTCGACCGCCACGTCGGCGCACCTCACCGCGGTGGCGGCCGCCGAGGCGGCGGACCGCTCCCACACCCGCGCCGTCCTGCTCGAGCAGGCCCCGTCCCGGGTGGAGCGCGACGACGCCTACGGCGCCGCCCCGGCGCTGGCGGTCCCGGTGCGCGCCGCGTGGCCGGACGCCGGTGGCGCGCTCCGGGAGGGGGTCGTGCTGGTGCCCCCCGGGACGGCGACCGGCACCGCCGTGCCGGTGTGGATCGACGGGCAGGGCGAGCCCACCTCGCCCCCGCTCGACCCGTCGGGCATCCCGACCTCGGCGGCCGTCATGGGAGCACTGTCGCTGGTGGGGCTGCCCCTGGCGACCTGGACGCTCCACGTCGTCCTGACCTCCGTCCTGGACGCCCGCCGGGAGCGCGCCTGGGAGGCGGAGTGGGCCGCCGTCGAGCCGGAGTGGCGATCCCGGCTGCTCTAGCGGTGGCCGGGGCCGGCGGTCAGTCGACCGGGGCGGCCGGCGCGGGCGGGCTGCCCGCACCCGCGGAGGCCTGCTCCTCGGCGTCGAGGGTGTCGAGCGCCTCGACGAGGGCCTGGACCGGGATGTGGCCCGCGGCCACGAGCCGGCCGCCCGAGCGGCGCAGGGCAGCGGCGAACGGCGTGGCCCAGCTGTTCTCGTAGACCAGGACGCCGGCCGCGGTGCCGGGCTCGAGCGCGGCGGCGGCCTCGGCGACGTCGTCCGGGCCGATCAGTCCGGAGGCCGCGCCGTCGAACAGGGCCGCCTCCAGGACGCGCATGCGGTCCAGGTCGACCTGGGTGAGCGTCGTGACGGTCCCGTCCTCGTCCTTGCGCAGGAACACCAGGTCGAGGATGCGGATGACCCCCCGGTCGACGAGGTCGACCAGGAGCGGGAACGCCTCACCGGTCATGCGGTCGGTCGGGAACGCCACCACGATGTAGTCGACCGGACCCATCTGGTCGAGGTCGGCGGCCTGCTGCTCGAGGTCTGCGGTCATGTCTCCCCCAGCGGACGAGGAACGAGAGCGGACACCGGTCACGGTCCCCCCGCGGCCGGGCGGCGCACGTCACCCGGGGGAGACGAGCCCGCCGGACCGGCACCCCCGTCCGGCCCCGGGTCGCGGGCACGCACGCCGGCACCCGCCCGGTCGAGGGGGTGGACCGGGCGGGTGCGGCTCCCCGTCGTCGGGGACGGGCGGTCAGCGGTAGGCCTTGACCTCCCGCCCGTGGACGATGATCGCGTAGATCACGATGACGTCGAGGGCGATCATGATGGTCGACCAGATCGGGTAGGCCGGGAGGAACGCCAGGTTCACCAGCGCGCTGAGCAGGGCGATCCCGACGCCGACGACACGGGCCACCATGTTGCCGGCCAGGAGTCCCAGCCCGGTGAGGATGGCGACGACGCCGATCACCGTGTGGATCCAGCCCCAGGTGTTGTAGTCCACGTCCACCACGAGGCCGTCCTGGGTGACCGCGTAGAAGCCGTCGTCGAAGAGCGCGACCAGTCCCTGGACGACCTGGAAGGCGCCCACCGTGATCAACATGACGCCTCCGAAGACCACCCAGCCGGCCCAGGCCGTCGGGGGCTCGCGGTACGAGGCGCTGCTCTCCGTGGTGTTGCGGTGCGAGGTGTCCGTCATGTGCCAGTCCTCCGAGATCCACCCCCGGCTCCTGCCGCCCCTGGACCGGAGCCGGTCGGCGCGGGGTTCCGATGCCGTGCGCCGACAGCGTGGGACCCGGACGGCGGCCCGGCATCGTCCGCCGCGCATGACCCGCGGGCGGCGCCTGCACCGGCGGCGGACCGGCTCACCCGGCCGAGGGCTCCTCCGCCGTGCCGGGTCCCGGCCGGAGGGGCCGGTGCACCACCCGGAGGGGGACGACGACGCCGTCCGCGGACCGGGTGGCCGCCCCGGCGTGCGGCACGGGCTCCTGCCCCCGGTCCGGGGCCGGCCCGCGCCGCCGACCGGGCGGTTCCGGGCACCGGCGGATCTCCAGGACCTGCACGTGGCCCTCGGTCAGCCGGTCGAGCACGTCGGAGAGGTCCCGGTCGGCGGGCACCCGGAACCGGTACACGGTCCGGCGCGGTACGGCGATCGGTGTCACGGGGACGCGGAACGAGGAGAGCGTCGCGGTGCTCACGAGCGTCCCCACGCGCACTTCGTACCGGGTGACCGCTGCCTCCACCGCCATCGCCTCCTCGAACGCCTCACCGGGTGGCCCGGGCCCGGGGGTCCCGCGGCCGGGGTCTGGCCTTGTCGGTCGTGTCCCTCCCGACGCTGCCGGAGAGCGCGGGAGCCCGCATCGTCCGCAGCGGAGGGGCCCGGTGTCCTCCTCAGAGGAGTCCGCGCTCGCGCGCCTTCCGGACGGCCTGGTTGCGCCGGCTGACGCCCAGCTTGCGCAGGATGCTCCGGATGTGCGTGCGCACCGTGTTCACCGAGATGAACATCGTCGCCGCGATCTCGGCGGTGGAGAGCATCTCCGCCAGGTACCGCAGGACCTCCAGCTCACGCTGGCTCAGCTCCTGCACCACCTCGGCGGGGCCGCCCGACCGGACCCCGTCCGTGCCACCGGCCGGCTGTGCCGCGCTCGACGGGTTGAGCCACGCGCCGGGGCCCTGCAGCCGGGGATGGGTGCGCAGGAGCCGGCGCGCCTGCGGAGGGGTGTCCACGAACGGCCAGCGGAGGAGTTCGGGCCGGGCCCGCTCGAGCGCCGCGGCGAGCTCCTCCGCCGCAGCGGTCACCTCACCTGCCTCCAGCCGCTGGCAGGCGCGGACGACCATCGACTCGACGACGTCCGCCGGCGCCCGCGAGGACTCCTCGTCCGGCGGCACGTCCGCCGTCGTCACCCCGCCGAGGAGGCCCACCGACGCCTGCAGGCGCCGGCTCCACGGCTCGTCGCGCCCCCTGTCCCGGAGCACGGCGAGCCCGTCCTCGACGTGACCGCGGGCCACCGCCAGCCGCACCAGCTCGGTGACCACCTGCTCGGAGATCCACCGCGGCAGGGGTGGCCCCGCGAGGTGGGGTCGCAGCACCTGCTCGGCCAGGTCGTACTCGTGCCGCAGCCGGAAGTGCTGACCCTGCAGCACGGCCTGCAGGGGGCCCGGCCCGGCCGCACCGGAGGAGGCGGAGTGCTCCCGCACCCGGGCTCTGCCCAGCCACTCCCGCGACTCGACCAGCGCGTACCGGCGGAGGTGGACCCAGGCCAGGGCCGTCGCGGCCGCGGCATCGCGCGCGGCCTCCTCGGTGTCCTCCTCGGCGGCCAGCGTCTCGGCCTCCAGGGCGAGCTGGGCGGCCCGGGTCAGGTGCCCCTCGAGCGCCTCGAGGAGCGCGAGGTGGCCGATCGCCCGGCAGCGGAGCCTGCGGGAGCCCGCGGCGTTCGCCGCCGCCGCGGCGGCCCGCAGCGCGACGACCAGCTCCCGGTCGGGGGCGTTGGTCCGGAGCACGGCGAGCGCGCGCAGGTGGCTCAGCACCGCCGTGCCCTCGGTCCGCGCCCGGTGCTCGGAGTCCGGGAGCTCGGCGACCAGGGCGCCGGTGGCGTCGAGCCGGGTGAGGAGGGACGCGGCCTCGACGCCGCTGTGCGTGTCGGCGGTGAGGCAGGCGAGGGCCGCCGAGAGACGCAACGGCAGGGTGGCGCCCTCCTCCTGCGCCCTCCTCGACGCGGCGAGGTCCGCCGGTGACGGGGCATCGCCGCCGGCGAGGGCCACGACCGTCCGGACGACCGCGGCCTCGGGGTCGACGAGCCCCGGGGGGAGGGACGCCAGCCCACGCGTCGTCGGGTCCGTCCCGTGCACGAGCAGGCGCGTGACGAGCAGGTCCTCGACGAGGAGACGGCCGACGGAGCCCCAGTCCTCGGCGGCGACGGCGTGACCGACCGCCACCTGGGCCCGGCCCGCCGCGGCGTACCACGCGGCGCACGTCCGGTGCAGGCCGGCGAGCTCCCCCGGGTGCTCGTAGCCGAGCTGGGCCTGCAGCATCTCCCGGAACAGGGGGTGGACGCGGAAGCCGCCCGGGGCGCTCGGGGTCTCCTCGACGAACGCGTTGGCGTGCGCCAGCCCGGCGAGGACGCGGCGGGTGTTGCGGCGGCCGCACAGCCTGTCCACGAGGTCGGGCCACAGCTCCGACGTCACGCTGGTGCGCAGCAGGACGCGCCGGACGCCGGCCGGCTGGGTCTCCAGGACCTCCGCGAACAGGTACTGGGCCACGCTGCCGTCGTCGTGCGTCAGCGACGTGATGAGTCGCTCCGGCGGCACGCCCTGTTTGAGCGGCGCGGCGGCGAGCCGGAGGCCGACCGCCCACCCCTCGGCCTCCGCGCACAGGGCCCGCGCGACCTCCGCCGTCACCGGGACACCCATGGCGGCGAGCAGGTCGCGGGTCTCCTCCGGGGTGAAGGCCAGCTGGTCACCGCGGATCTCCGCCAGGGTGCCGTCGAGCCGGTACCGGTGCAGCGGGAGCAGCGGGTCGGCCCGGCCGCACACCACGAGCCGGAGCCGGCTGCCCGCGTGCCGGACGAGCAGGTCCAGGCCGGCGGTGACCGACCGGTCCGTGACGTGGTCGGCGTCGTCGAGGACCAGCACGACGGGCCGGGGGGATGCAGCGACGTCCGCGGCCAGGCGGGGGACGAGCGAGGCGCCGGGCGGCTCCCCCGGGACCAGGGCCGGGACCTCGGACCACTGCACGCCGGCCCGGGACAGGGCCTCGACGACGTAGCTCCAGAAGGTGGCCGGGTCGTCGTCGTACGCGTCCAGGGTCACCCAGGCGACCGGCCGGCCCGCGCCGTGGGTCTGCCGCCACGAGGACGCGAGGACGGTCTTGCCGGATCCCGCGGGGCCGCTGAGGAGGGTGAGCGGGGACCGCTGGACGTGTCGCGTCAGGAGGTCGAGCAGACGCCGGCGGAGCACGGTCGCGTGCGCCGGGTCGGGTGGCGCCAGCTTCGAGTCCAGCAGGGCCGGGCCCCGGTGTCCGGCCGGACCGGGTCGTCCCGCCACGGGGAACGGAGCACCCGTTGCCAGCCTCGCCATGTCCGCCCCCAGCTGCTCGGTGCCCCTCGACCGTGCCGTCCCCCGCAACGAGCTCGTGGCCAGATGTCGCCTCCACCACCCTCGCGAACGCTCCTCCTCCTGGTCAGGGGCGAAGGTCCCCGCGGACGGCAGCGCTCGACCCGGGTCGGACGGCGACGATGCCCCGGCCACCCGGGGACCGGCTCACCCGGAGGGGATGAGGAGTCCCACCGGGTGAGCGGCCGATGCTGACGGCTCCGACGGACGGGGAGGCCGCATGAGCCGGGCATCTGACGGCGGTCCAGCGTGGCCGTGAACCCGGCGTACCCGCCTCCGGGGAGGAGCCGGCCGCACGGTCGGCCGTCCGCCGTCCCCGCGCCGGACGGCAGCGCCGCGGAGGACACGGTGGCCGCTGCCCACGCGGTCCTGGCGGTCACGGCCGCGCTGGTGAGGTGGGCGGCGGAGGCGGCGGTGCGGAACCCGCGCGGTGTCCTCGCCCGGTTGCCGGTGCGTCTGCCGTCCACACGGGGCGTCCTGGCCCGTCGTGCCCACAGATCGCTGCCGCGGACCCTCGTCCGCCCGGCATCCGCCGCGGTGCGGGCCCTGGCCGCCGCCGCGGACGACCTGGTCCCCGGCGTGACCCGGGCAGTGCTCGCCCGGCTGGACGTCCCCGGCCTCGTCCGCGAGTTCGTGGACCTCGACCGGCTGGCCGCGATGCTCGACGTGGACGCGGTGGTGGCGCGGGTCGACCTCGACGCCGTGCTGGACCGGGTCGACCTGGATGCGGTGGCCGCCCGGCTCGACGTCGACGCCATCGCTGCCCGGCTCGACCTCGACGCGGTGGTCGACCGCGTCGACGTGGACCGCGTGCTGGACCGGGTCGACGTCGAGGCGGTGGTCGACCGGGTGGACGTGGACCGCGTGGTCGACCGGGTCGACCTCGACGCCGTCGCCGCCCGGCTGGACGTGGACGCGGTGGCGGACCGGGTCGACGTCGCCCGCGTGGTCGACCGGGTCGACCTCGACGCCGTCGCCGCCCGGCTGGACGTGGACGCGGTGGCGGACCGGGTGGACGTCGCCCGCGTGGTCGACCGCGTGGACCTCGACGCCGTCGCGGCCCGCCTGGATCTCGACGCGGCGGCCGCCCGGCTCGACGTCGACGCCGTCGCCGCCCGTGTCGACCTGGACGCCGTCGTGGACCGCGTCGACGTCGACCGGGTCATCGCCCGCGCCGACGTCCCCGGGCTGGCGCGCTACGTGGTGGAGGTGATCGACCTGCCCGGGCTGCTCCGCGAGTCGACGGGCTCCGTCACGGGAGAGGTGGTGCGCAGCGTGCGCGACCAGGGCGTGGACGCCGACCGTGCCGTCGAGCGGGTCGTCGACCGGCTGCTGCGCCGCAGCGGCCGGCGCACGGCGACCCGCGCGTCGGAGGACGGTGCGCGCGGGAGCGCCCCGTGACCCGCGCCCCCGAGCGCCCGGCCTACCCGTGGCACGGGGACCCGCGCCCGGCGAGGGAGGGAGCGGCGGTGCGGGCGGCGGTCCGCGGCCGCCGGGCCGGCGTGGTCACCCGCTGCCTGGCCAACGTCGTCGACGCCGCCGTCGTGCTCCTGCTGCTGGGCGCCGGCTACGCCGTCGTCGCGGCGGCCCGGTTCCTGCTGGCCCCCACGAGCTTCCGGTTCCCCACCCCGTCCCTCGCCCTGCTCATCGTGGCGGGGCTCGCGCTGCTGGCCGGCTACTTCGCCGTCACCTGGACCGTGGTCGGCGCCACCTACGGCGGCCGGCTGCTGGGACTCCGGGTGGTCGACGACGCGGGCGCGCGCCTGGGCTTGGGGCGCGCGTGCACACGGGCGGTCCTCTGCGCGGTGTTCCCGGCGGGCGTCCTGTGGGTCCTGGTGAGCAGGGAGAACCGCTCGGTCCAGGACCTGCTCGTGCGCACCTCGGTGGTCTACGACTGACGGCGCTCCCGGGGAGCCGGACCGTCGCGTGTCATCTGCCGGGGACGATGCGAGCCGCCCCGGTGGCCGCCACTCTCGGGTCCCCGGGAAGGACCAGCGACTCGACCACCAGCGGGGAGTCCCGCCATGACAGCGCCAGCGCCGCCCCAGTACAGCTTCACCCTCCTCGACCGGCTCATCACCGAGGCCTGGACCGACCTCCGGGCAGCGCGGGCTGCCGCGGCGAGAGTGGGCAACCGCGAGAACCTCGACCTCCTGACGCGGACCGAGGAACACCTGAACGCGCTGCTGGAGTACCGCCACGCCGCCCTGCTGCGGTGCCCCCGGGTCGGGGGCGACCTGGCCGACGAGGCGACCGTGCTGGGCAACCGGCGGTGGTGACCGTCCCCCGCGGCCCCAGGCCCTCGTCCACCGCCCCGGCCGCCCGTCCACGAGGAGCACACACCATGTCCGAGACCGCCCCCGAGGAGACGGTGCCCCTGTCGGTGCCCGACGCGATGCCCGTGCTGAGTCGTGGCAGGCACCGGAACTCGTCGCACGGCGCCTGCTTCATGGAGTACACGGCCCTCCTGGCCGGCGAGCGGTTCAGCGACGAGCCCCGCTGTGTGGACGGTGAGCTGGCCACCGTCCTCCGAGGCGCCAACGACAGGCTGTCCGACGCCGACCGCCCCGTCCTGTTGCCGCTGCTCGGGCGGGCCATCGGCCTCGCGGTCGAGCCCCCGCCTCCGGAACCGCGGTGGTCCCGCCGCGTCTCGCGCCGGTACCACCGCGAGGTGGCGGCCCCGCACCAGACGCGGGTCGCCCGCCTGCACCGGGAGGTGACGCGCCGGTTCGTCGCCGCCCTCGGACCGGTCTCGCCGCCCGTGACGCGGGACTGGACCGGGCGCAGCGGGGAGCTCGCGTGGGTGTTCTGGGAGACCATGACCGAGCCGACGGTGCTGTCCCGCTCGCCGGACCACGTGCGCCGGCTGGTCTCCCGCCTGCACCTCCTCCACGAGTGCTACGAGCAGGCCCTGGAGCACCTGGGGTACAGCCGGACGCCCCGGTCCGCGCGGGCCACCGCGGGCTCGGCCGTCGAGGCCTGACCTCCGGCGGCCCCGTGACGCCTCACGCCGGACCGTCGAGCCCCCTGCGGGTGAGGGCCCGCTGGTACCGCGCCGCCAGCGGGGCTGCGGTGAGCCCGTGCACGAGGACGCTCAGGAGCACCGTCGCGCCGATGAGCGCCACCGCCTCGTCGGCGGCGTCCCCGAGCTCCTCCAGGGCCAGCAAGGCGAACACGAGGGACGCCAGCCCCCGGGGTCCGAACCAGCCGACGAACAGCACGGTGTCGCGGTCCAGACCCGCGCCGGCACAGGCCAGGGCGACGGGCACCATGCGCACCAGCGTCAGGCTCAGGACCGCGTAGACCACGACGCCGGGGTCGACCCGGTCGACGACGAGCGGGACGGCGAGCGCACCGAACGCGAGCCAGACGAGCAGGGAGACCAGTCCGCCGGCCTCCTCGAGGAAGACCCGCTCGCCCGGGCCCTGCCGGCCCGCCGCCGCGCCGAAACCCAGCCCGCCGCAGAACGCGGCGACGAAGCCGTTCCCGTCGACGACGAGCGCGCCCGCGTAGGCCACGAGCGCCAGGGCCAGCACCGCGGCCCCGACGGATCTCCCGTCGGCCCACCCCCGGCGGCGGGCCTCCTGCAGCAGCCACCCGCCACCCAGGCCGACGACAGCACCCACCACCACGCCGACGCCGAGCTCGAGCAGCGCCTCCCCCAGCCAGGACCCGCTGGTGCCCTCGAGCCCCGCGGTCGCGCCCGCGAGGGCGAACAGGACCACGGGCGTGACGATGCCGTCGTTCAGGCCGCTCTCGACGGTGATCAGCCGCCGCACGCGGGAGGGCACGGCGGGGTTGGTGACGACCGGCAGTCCCAGCGCGGCGTCGGTCGGCGCCAGCGCCGCCCCGACCAGCAGCGCCGACCAGGTGCCGAGGCCGGGGACGAGCGCGTACGCCAGCGCCCAGCCGGCCACCACGGTCAGCGGCAGCCCGACGGCCAGCAGCCGCAGGTAGCGGCCGAGGTCGCGGCGCACCTGGCCGAACGGGACGGCGGAGGCGTCGGAGAACAGCACCCACACCAGCGCGACCTCGACCAGCGGTTCCAGCGACTCCGGGACGGACCCCGCGTCGACCAGGCCGGTGGCGGCGAGGAGCCCACCGACGCCGACGAAGACGATCGGCGCCGTGAGGTCGGCGCGCTCGAGGCGGGCCGACAGCAGGCCCCACCCGAAGACGAGCGCGCCGGTGATCGCGACGACCTCGACGGTCACGGGACCTCCCGGTGCGTCCGGCGGGGCGGCCCCGTCGTCGTGGACGGCCCGGCATCCCGAGCGCGGCGGGTGGCGCCGGTCAGCCGGGTCCCGGCTCCTCCGCGATCGGCGTGCGCTCCCCTGGCAGGAGGTGGCGGTCCAGGCGCAGCAGGACCAGCGTGTCCCGGAGGGCCGGCGACGCGCCGCGCAGGCCGACCCGGCAGCCGTGCCGGACCGCCCGCCGGTAGGCGCCCAGCAGGGCACGCAGGCCGGCGTCGTCGATGCCGGTGACCCCGCCGACGTCGACGGTCCAGGCCGGGTGGCGGGCCGCCAGCAACGCCGAGACGGCGTCGTACAGCAGGTGGGCGGCGCGGGCGTCCAGGGGTCCGGTCAGCGTCAGGCGACCGCTCACCGGGTCGACGTGCACCCCGGACTCCGGCGCCCCGGGCACCGACCGGGAGCGGAACGGGGCAGAGGGGGCCGCAGCCGGCAGCCGTGCTCCCCTGCGGGCAGCGGCCGGGCGCCGGACCGGACGGGCCGGCCCCGGGACGGCGTCGGGACCGGGCCGGAGGACCGCCGGCACCCCGTCGTCGGGCCGCCCGTCGGGTCCGGATGCCACCGTCGCCTCCTCTGCACGCCGAGGGGAGGGGACGGCCGACGCGCCCGGGCAGCGTCGCAGGGGCGGGGCGCCGGGGGCCTCGTCCGGTGCGGACGATCCGTGTGGCCCGGACCCGGACGACGGGCCCCGCCAGGCGAGCGCACCACGGACCCGCGGGCCCTCCGTCGTCCGCCTGGCGGGGTGCGCTCAGTGTGGCACCCGGGACGTGGGGTCGCCGGTCAGCCGGGGAACCGTGTCAGTGACGGTCCGCCAGGACGCCGAGGTCACGGGCCGCCCGCACGGCCGCCGCCCGGTCGGCGACGTCGAGCTTGCCCTGCACCCGCCGGATCCTCGTCCGGGCGGTGTTGCTCGACACGGAGAGGACGGCTGCGATCTGGGCCGTCGACCTCCCCCGTGCCAGGCACGCGAGCAGGTCGAGGTCACGGCGGCTCAGGAGCAGCACCGGGCCGGGACGCGTGGCGCCACTGGCCGGCTCCACCGGACCGGCAGCCGGCTCCAGCGGCGGGCGGCGGGGCGTCGGCAGCGCGACCGCCGAGGAGACGGTGCGGACGGGCGCGTGGTCACCGGTCATCTCGCCCTCTCAGGGGTCACCGGCGTCCGGCCCGGCCGCCGTCACGGTCGCCGGCGCCGGGACGGTGGAGAACAGGTGGTGGCCGGACGTGGGGCGAGACTAGGAAGGAGCCGACCGACCCGCTTTACCGATCGCGACGGAGCCCTTACCTTCTCGCGCATCGCACAGGGGACCGTGATGCTTCCTCGCGTTCGGACCAACACCCTCACCGGCTATGCGGCCGTGGCCCGTTCGGTCGGGCTGGACGCCGCGGTCCTCGCCGCGCAGGTCGGCCTGGACCTCGCCGACCTCGACGTGCCCGACCGCTGGATCGCAGCCGCGCCCGTGGCCCGGCTCCTCGAGGTGTCCGCACGGCAGGCGGGCTGCCCGGACTTCGGCCTGCGCATGGCACGGGTCCGCACTCTCGGCACCCTCGGCCCCCTGAGCGTCGTGCTCCGCGAGGAGCCCGACCTGCGCAGCGCCGTGGACCTCCTGGCGCGGTACGAGCGGGCCTACAACGAGGCACTCCACCTGCGCCTGCGGGAGGACCGCGACGAGGCGATGATCGAGGTCTGGCTCGAGCTCGGTGAGCCCGCCCCGCGCGACGAGGCGCTCGACCTGGCCGTGGGGGCGCTCGTGGGGATCATCCGGACGCTCGTGGGCGACGGCTGGGACCCCACGTCGGCCGTCTTCGCCCACCCCGCGCCCCCGGACGCGGGACCGTGGTACCGGCTCTTCGGTCCCCGCGTGCTCTTCGCCCGCCCGTTCACCGGCCTGGTGTTCCCGGCGCGGGACCTCGGTGCCCGCGTGGTCACGTCCGATCCCTCGCTGCGGCCGTACGCCCGGCAGTTCCTCCGCACGGTCGTGGCCCCCGAGACCCCCGCGTCGCCCTCCGGCCCGACGGACGTGGCGGAGGCCGTGGAGCTGCTGCTGCCGCTCGGGGGCCAGTCGCTGACGCGGACGGGCCGGCTCCTCGGCCTCGGTCCCCGGGACCTGCAGCGCCACCTGGCCCAGCAGGGCGACACCTTCTCCTCCGTCCTGAGCGCCACGAGGGCACGACTGGCCGAGCGCTACCTCCCGAACGAGGACCTGTCGCTGACCGAGGTGTCCCGGCTGCTGGGCTTCACGGCCCCCAGCGCGTTCTCCCGGTGGTTCCGCGCGCAGTTCGGCACGAGTCCCACGGAGTGGCGGAGGACGACGCGGAGCGGGAGCGGCTGAGCGGGGCGCGACCCGTCCGCGGCGGGTGATGCCCCGGCCTCTCGGGGCGGCCAGGCTCCCCGGACGGGACCCGGGACGCCGGGGAGCCCCCTGGGAGGTGTGCCGTGGACTCGTTGGTCGCCCGCCGGTGGTGGGCCCGGACCGCTCTCGCGCTGGTCGTCGCCGCCTTCGTCGTCCTGCTCGCGTTCGCCGGCCGCCGCGGCCTGTGGCTCGTGCTGATGACGGCCGCGTCGGTCGTCGTCCTCGTGGCCGCCGTCTTCTGGTTCCTCCTGCAACGCGGCCCCCTGCGCTGGCTGGCGCTGGCCCTCGCCCTGGCTGCACCCCTGGCGGTGCTCGTCGCCTTCGTGGCCGACCGGCTGCTCTGGGTGGCCCTCGTCGCCGCCGCGCTGTTCGCCGCCGCGGTGTGGTCCGGGCGGGCGGCACTGCGCCCCGACCGGTCCCGCTGGACGATGGAGGTCACCGAGGTGCCGGCGCCCCGGCAGCCGTTCCTGGTCATGAACCCGCGGTCCGGCGGGGGCAAGGTCGGTCGCTTCCGGCTGCGGGAGCTGGCCGAGGAGCTCGGCGCCGAGGTGGCCCTGCTCGACCGGCCCGGCACCGACGTCCAGGAGCTGGCCCGGGCGGCCCTGGCCCGCGGCGCGGACCTGCTCGGCGTGGCCGGCGGGGACGGCACGCAGGCGCTCGTCGCCCAGGTCGCGGCCGAGCACGACGTGCCGTTCCTCGTCGTGAGCGCCGGCACCCGCAACCACTTCGCGCTGGACCTGGGGCTGGACCGGAACGACCCCGCGCGGTGCCTCGACGGCCTGCGCGACGGCGTGGAGGCCCGCATCGACCTCGGCGACGTCAACGGCCGCACGTTCGTGAACAACGCCTCCTTCGGTGCGTACGCGGAGATCGTGGAGAACCCGGCCTACCGGGACGACAAGCGCCGGACCACCCTCGACGCCCTCCCGGACCTGCTGGCCCGCCGGCGCGGCGCCCACCTCGTGGCGCAGGCCGGCGACCTCACGCTGGACGCGCCGCAGGCCCTGCTGGTGAGCAACAACCCCTACGCCGGGTCCGACCTCGTCGGGAGCGGGCGCCGGCCGAGGCTGGACCGCGGGGTGCTCGGGGTGATCGCGGTCCGGGTGGACAGCACGCGGCAGGCGATCGGCCTGCTGAACGGCGCCCACCGGGAGGGGCTGCGGGTGGTGGAGTCCCCCGAGGTCGTGGTCACCGCGGACGTCGCCGAGGTCCCGGTCGGCATCGACGGCGAGACGGTGCGGGTGGCGACCCCGGTCCGGTGCACGATCCGTCCCGGCGTCCTCCGGGTCCGGCTCCCCCGCGACCGGCCCGGCGTGAAGCCGCCGCAGGCACGCCTGACCTGGGCGGCGCTGTGGGCCCTCGCGGCCGGCCGGCCGGTCCCGGGGATGAGCGCGGAGCGCGTCTCCCGCCCGGCGGCGACGGCCTCGGAGCGTCCGGCCACGTCCACGACCACGTCCACGACCACGTCCACGACCACGGACGCCTGACGCCCGCGGACTCCCGGTCAGGCGCGGTGCTCGCCGGCCGGCGTGGCCGGTGACGGCAGCGGGGTCGCCGGCTCCGGCAGCACCGCGGGACCGGGCGCGGGAGCCGGCTCGTCGGGCCAGCGCGCTCCCGTCCGCACGCGGTAGGCCTCCACCGCGGCGCCGACGGTCGGGAAGAAGTGCTGCGGCTCGATCTCCTGCGTGAGCCCGTAGCGCTCGATCTTGGCCCGGACCGGGTCCTTGAGCTCGGCGAAGACCAGCGTCTGCCCGCGCCGGTCCAGCAGGCGGTCGAGGTCGAAGAGCACGTCGGCGGCGGTGGTGTCCACGTCGGTGACCGGCTCGGCGGCGACGACGATCCACCGGGGCGCCGGCTCGCTGCGAGCGAGCGCCACGACCTCGTCGCGGAAGGTCTTGGCGTTGGCGAAGAACAGCGGGGCGTCGAAGCGGAGGACGACCAGCCCGGGGAGCATCTGCGCGTCCGGGTAGGAGCGGACGTCGTGGTAACCCCGCACGGAGTCCACGCGGCCGAGGGTCGTCGAGTAGGGCCGCCAGGCACGGCGGAAGACGTTCAGGATCGACAGGCCGACCGCGATCGCGATCCCGGGCAGCACTCCGAGCAGCGCCACCCCGGCGAACGCGGCGACCGACAGGGTGAACTCGACCCGGCGCTGGTGCCACAGCCGGGCAGCGGCCGGGAGGTCGGCCAGCGAGAGCGCGGCGGTGACGACGACCGCGGCCAGGGCGGCGTCGGGCAGGTTCCGGAACAGGCCCGGCAGCAGCAGGATCATCAGCAGGATGAGCACGGCCCCGGTGACCCCGGTCAGCTGGGAACGGGCGCCGGCGCGTTCGGCCACGGCCGTCCGGGACGCGCTGGTGCTGACCGGGAACCCCTGGAACAGCCCGGCGGCGAGGTTCGCCGCGCCGATGCCGGCCATCTCCGCGTTCCCCCGGACCTCCTGCCCGGTGCGCTCCGCGAACGCCGACGCGGTCGAGATGGTGTCCGCCAGCGCCACCAGGGCGATCGCGAACGCACCGGCCACCAGCGGGCCCAGGTCCGACCAGCCGACGCTCGGCACGGTCAGCGGCGGGAAGCCCTGCGGCAGCTCGCCGACCAGGCCCACGCCACGGGCCCCGAGGTCGAAGACCGTCGTCGCGGCGATCGCCAGGACCACCATCACGAGGACGGCGGGCACCTTGGGCAGCCACCGCTGGAGCCCGAGGACCACCAGGACGCCGCCGATCCCGACCGCCGCCGCGGCCGGCACGACCTCCCCGCCGGCGACGCCCGCCACGAAGCCGGTGGCCTCCCCGACCAGCCCGTCGGCGTCGACGGAGAAGCCGAGGAGCTTGGGCAGCTGGCCGACCAGGATGGTGAGCGCGAGCCCGTTCAGGTAGCCGATCATCGTGGGCTTCGACAGCAGGTCGGCCACGAAGCCCAGCCCCGCCCACGCCGCCGCGAGCATGATCGCCGCCACCATGAGCGCGAGCACCGAGGCCAGCGCCACGGCCCGCTCCGGGTCCCCGCCGGCGACCACGAGGGGCAGCACCGTGGCCGCGATCATCGGGCCGAGGGAGGAGTCCGGGCCGAGCACCAGGATCCGCGACGGTCCGAACACGGCGTAGGCGAGCAGGCAGGTGATCGAGGTGTACAGGCCGGTGATCGGCGGCAGTCCGGCGAGCTCCGCGTAGGCCATGCCCTGCGGCACGAGCAGCGCGGTGAGCACCACCCCGGCCAGGAGGTCCTTCGCCAGCCAGGGACGGTGGTACCCGCGGAGCGCCTGGACCCCGGGCGGCACCAGGCGCGGGGCCCGGCTCACGGGAGGGGTCGGCCGGCCTGGAGCGCCGTCCTCCGCTCGTCCCGCCGGGCCCGGTACGTCGCGCGCAGCCGCTTCTCCACCAGGATCGGGACGAACGCCTGCACGGGGGCCCCGGCGAAGGTCGCGAGCGCCTCGAGCGCCGAGGAACGGATCTCCTGCCGGTCGACGCCGTACTCGGCGTGCAGCCGTTCGACCAGGGCCTCGACGAACGGGTCGCCGGGCGGCACCGGGCCGCCGGCCGGACCGTCGTCCCCCGCGACGACCACCGCGGCGGTCACCGTCATCTCGGGCCTCCTAGCACCGTGGTCCCCTGGCAGGTGGTGGTCCCCTGGCAGGCTGCCCGAGTGTGGCGGGCGCCCCGGGTACCGGACCTCATCCGTCGCGGATGACGAGCGGGTCACCCCTGCCGGTCCAGGCGCCACGCCACCAGCCCGGACAGCACGCCCAGGGCGTTGGTCGCCCAGTGCGCCCCGGCGGCGGCCAGCACGCTGCCGCTGCGGCGGCGCATCTCCCCGAAGACCAGTCCCCCGACCGTCGTGAGCGCGACCGTCCCGAGGACCAGGGCGGCGCTGCCGGACCCGCCGACCGCCTCCGACACCCCGCGGTTGGTCTCGCCGACGCGCAGCGCCGGGATGACGTGCCAGAGCCCGAAGAGCACCGACGTCGTGACCAGGACCTGCCACGGGCGCAGGTGCCGCGCGAGCACGCCCCAGAGGACGGACCGGAAGGCGAGCTCCTCGAGCACCACGGTGCCGAGCGGGATGGTCACGAACGCCTTGTGCAGCGCCTCGAGCGGTGGCAGGTCGTACCGGACGTCCATGAACGCCGGCCGGGTGAACGGGAGCAGCACGCCGACCACGTAGACCCCGGCGACGAGGCCGATCGCGCCCAGCGCCCACCGGCACCCCGCCCCGAGGCGGTCCCGGCCCAGTCCGAGCTGCGACCAGGTGAGCCCGTCGAGGCGGGCCCAGGCGACCAGGCCCACACCCGTCAGGGCCCGCACCCACCAGGGCGGGTGGACCGTGTGGTCGACGACGTTGACGGCGGCGAGCACGAGCACGAGCGCGCCGGAGACCAGCCGGTGGCGCCCGCGCCGCCCGGCGGAGGTGGTCACCCCGCCCCCCGGTCAGCCACCGCCGACCAGGGACCGCAACCGGTCGGTGTCGGCGTCGGTCCACCCGGGCGGCTGCGCGACCTCCGCCCACGCGTCGACGTAGTCGGCCTGGTACTTGTGGCCGTGGCCGTCGGGGACGCCGGTCGAGAACGCCATGTCCGCGGTGACCTGCCAGAAGGTGACGAACGGCAGCCACACCACGTCGTCGGAGACGTCGGGACCGCGCTGCCCCTCCAGCCAGTCCGGGCGGTCGAGGAGCAGCCGCGGCGACCACCAGACGATCGGGTCGGAGGCGTTCTGCAGGTAGACCACCCGCGGTTCCTCCCACGGCCCCGGCGGCCCGGAGAGGTCCGGCGACTCGTCGGCGAAGCGCACGGTCCGGCCCTCGTCGTGGACGGGCAGCCACTCCGGCGAACCGGCCTCCCGGTCGGCGACCAGCCCCCGCCACAGCTCGTTGAAGTTCGGCGGCCCGGCCCACAGCACGCCGTCGGTGCGGTTGCGGACGTCGGCGATCCCGCTGAAGGCCGCCTCACCGCCGAAGGTGCCCAGGCTCTCCCCGAAGACGTACAGCTGCGGCCGGCTGCGCTCGGGCAGCTGCGCCCAGGCGCCGTACACCGCGTCGAACAGCGCCCGGCCCGCGTCCCGCGCCTTCGCCTGGTCGACCAGGAAGGACAGCCAGCTGGGCAGGTAGGAGTACTGCACCGCGACCATCGCGGTGTCGCCGTTGAACTCGTACTCCAGCGCGGCGGAGGCCGCCGGGTCCACCCAGCCGGTCCCGGTGGTCGTCACCACCACGAGGACGGCGCGGTCGAACCCGCCGGCCCGCTCCAGCTCGCGGACGGCGAGCGCCGCGCGGTCGTCGACGTCCTCGGCCGACGCCAGCCCGACGTAGGCGCGCACCGGCTGCTCCGCCGGGCGGCCCGAGAAGGCCCGCAGCTCCTCCGGCGTCGGCCCGGTGCCGGTGAAGTTGCGGCCCTGCAGGCCGAGGTCGTCCCAGTCCACGAGGGAGTCCGGGCTGCCCGACCGCTCCGGCGCGGCCGGCTCCACCGCGCCCTCCTCCGTGCCGTCGTCCCGGACGCTGAACGCGGAGTTCATCGCCTCGACCAGGCCCTGGAACAGCACGCCGTTGAGCAGGAAGACCACCAGCACGGTGACCGCGGCGACGCCGAGCGGGCGGGCGATGCGCCGGGGCAGGAGGCGGCCGAGGGTCCGGACGAGCCAGCGGGCCAGTGCCCGGATCCCGCGGGCGACGGCGACCAGCAGGGCGAACAGCAGCACCGCCACGACGACGACGCCGATCGCCGACCAGCCCTCCGGCGGGTCGAGGCCCATCAGCCGGTGCACGTCCCGCTGCCACCCCGCGCCGAGCCACAGCGCGGCCAGGCACAGCAGTGGGCCCGCGACGGCGAGCACCTGCCACGCGCGGCGTCGGGCACCGGCCGAGAGCCGGCGCTCGGTGACCTCGGCGACGAACCAGGCCGCCGTGACGCCCACGCCGTAGCCGATGGCCGCGGTGATGCCGGCGACCAGCCCCTGCAGCACCCAGCCCCGGGGCAGCAGCGACGGCGTCAGCGCACTGCAGCCGAACAGCAGGGCGCCGACCGTGCCGCTCCAGGTGTAGCGCGGCCAGGAGGGGCGCAGGCGCCGGCGCCGGCGGTGGGAGACGTCCCGGTCCGGTGCCGGCTCGTCGCGCGGCGGCGGAACGGCCGGCGCCCCGGCCCGTGCGGGCCTCGCCGTCGGTTCCGCCGTCATGCCGCGCTCCGCTCGTCCGGCGACCGACGCTAGGGGCAGTCCGGGCGGCCGGACTCCTACGCGGAGGATGAACCGGAGCCGCCCCGCCCGGCGCACCATCCGCGCATGGGACGCACGCGACCCCGACCGGGACGGCACAGCCGCGGACGGTCTCCCGGCTCGAGCACCGCACCCGACGTCGGGCTGGTCGTGGCCGCGGCGATGGCCCCCGGCACCTTCGCCCCCTCCCTCTCCCCGCGCAGCGCGGTGGACCAGGGGCTGGTGACCGGCCTGGCCACGGGCCTGCACCACCTGCTCACGGTCGGGACGCAGGAGGCGCTGGAGAGCGCCGTCCGGCTCGCCGTCGGCGGGGCGACGCCGCCGTCCGTGCGGCGGGCCGCCACGATCGCGGCCGACTGTGCGGCCGTGCCCCTCGGCCTGGCGGCGCTGCGGGCGTTCCCGCCGCGCGCCGAGGACCCGCTCCGCGGCATCGTCCGCCAGGCGGCCTGGCGGCTGGGCGCGACCGGCCTCGGCGGCGCGCTGCTGGGCGGCGCCCAGGCGGGGACGCGCGCGCTCGACGACCGCCTGCGGCTGCACGGCCGCCTCGCCGCCGTCCCGCTCGCGGTGCCGGTCGGCCTGGGCACCGCCTACGTCGTGGACCGGTTGCGCGCGGGCGAGCAGGCCGAGCGGACCGGCGGGGCCGACGCTCCCCCGCGCCTGTCGTCCCTCGGCGTCGCCGCGGGGGTCGTCGGGTGCCTCGCCGGCGTCGGCTACGCCGAGCACGCGCTGTCCGACCTCGCGGCCCGCCGGCTGGCCGCGGTGCTGCCCGGGCCGCCCGGCCTCTGGCGGCTCGCCGGCCACGCGGTCGCCCTCGCCGGGCTGGGGGCCGGCGCCTCCGCGGTCTGGCACCGGGCGATGCGGCGGATCGAGGCGCGGACGTCGGTCGACGTCCCGGTGTTCGAGCCCGGTGAGGGCGACCGGTGGGTGCCGCCGACGGTCAGCGGAGGTCCCGGCAGCCTCGTCGTCTGGGAGGGCATGGGGCGCGACGGCCGGCTGCACGCCCTGGCGTCGGTCCGCCCGCGGCCGGTGCCCGACCTCCCGGCCGGCGTGCCGGACCTGTCGATCGAGACCGTGATGGGCACGCCCCCGCACGCCGCCCCCGTGCAGGTGTACGTGGGCCTGGACAACGCGCCGACCCCGCGCGCCCGGGTGGACCTCGCGATGGCCGAGCTGGAGCGGACCGGTGCGCTCGACCGGTCGCTGCTGGTCCTCGTCTCGCCGACCGGGACCGGCTACGTCAACTACGTCGCCGTCGCGGCGCTGCAGTACCTGGCGCTCGGCGACGTCGCCACGGTGACCCTGCAGTACTCGCGCCGCCCGTCGCCGCTGTCCCTCGGCATGGTGCCCGCGGCCCGGGAGCAGAACCGGCTCCTGTGGCTGCGGGTGCTGCAGCGGCTGCGGGACCGCCCCGGCCCCCGCCCGCGCGTCGCGGTCTTCGGCGAGAGCCTCGGCGCGCACACCAGCCAGGACGTGTTCCTGCACTGGGGGACGCTGGGGCTCGACGCCATGGGCATCGACCGGGCGCTGTGGATCGGGACCCCGTACGGCAGCGGGTGGATGCGCGAGGTCACCCGCGGGAACCGCCTCGACGTCGACCCCGCCGCCGTCGCCGTCGTCAACGACCACGACCAGTACGCCGCCCTGGCCGGGGAGCGCGGCTCGCCGCCGCGCTTCGTGCTGGTCAGCCACGACAACGACGGGGTGACGAAGTTCGGCCCCGACCTGCTCTGGTACCCGCCCGAGTGGCTGGGCCCCTCCCGGCCGAAGCCGGAGCCGGTCGCCGGCGCGAGCCCCCGCGGCATCCCCCCGGCCATGCGGTGGCGCCCGCTGACGACCTTCTTCCAGAGCCTGGTCGACATGAAGAACGCGCAGACGTCGGGGCCGTTCGGGGCGTGGCAGCACGACTACCGGGCGGACCTGCCCCGGTTCCTCCGCGACGTGTACGGGTTGCCCGCCTCCCCGGAGCAGCTGGCCCGCGTCGAGGAGGTGCTGCAGGTCCGCGAGTCCGTGCGCGAGCGGCTGTTCGCCGTCGTCCCCGGCGCGGTCGGCTGACCGCTCCCCACATCCTCCGCAGCGGACGGTGTCCCGCCGGGCCGGCCCGGGGAGGCTGCGGTCCATGCGGGCGAGCCTGGAGACGCACCTCGGATCGCGGCAGGTCGGCCGGGTGGTCTACGGCTCGATCATCGGGCTGGCGCTGGTCGTGGCGCTCGAGACCCACCCGCCCACGCCGGGCGTCATGGCCGTCTGGCTGCTCGGCACGGCCCTGGCGGTCGCTCTGGCCGAGGTCTACAGCGAGGTCGTGGGCACCGAGACGAGCACCCGCCGGCCGGTCACCCGCGGCCAGGTCGGGCACATGGTGGAGGACGCCGCGGCGGTCGGCTTCGGGGTCGCCTTCCCCGCGGTCTTCTTCCTGCTCGCCGCGCTGGGCGTGTTCGAGGTCGGCGCCGCGTTCTCCGTCGCCAAGTGGTCGGGGCTGGGCCTGATCGGGTTCTACGGCTACTGGGCGGCCCGCTTCGCCGGAGCCCCGCCCCGCCGGGCGCTGCTGAAGGGCGCCCTCGTCGCGCTCGTCGGGGCCGGGCTCATCCTCCTCAAGGCGCTGGTCCACTGACCCGGGTCCGCGCCGCGGCACGGAGGACCGGTCAGCGCCCCGGACGCGGCGGGCGGAACCGCGGGATGACCTCGACCCGCCACAGTCCCCACCCGACGGCCTCGCCGACGGCGACACCGATCATCGCCCCGATGACCACGTCGGCCGGGTAGTGCACGCCGGTGTGGACCCGTGAGTAGCCGACCGCGGCGGCGAGGGTGCGCAGGGGCGCGGCGGCAGCAGGCACGATCTGTGCGACCGCCGTGGCGAACGCGAAGCCCGAGGCGGTGTGGCCGGACGGGAACGACGCCGAGTGCGGCATCGGCACCCACCGGGCCTCGGGCACGCCGGCCAGGTCCCGGTCGGGCCGCCGGCGGCGGGCGGCGAGCTTGAAGCCGGCGTTGACCACGGCGGAGTCCACCGCCACCGCCGTCAGGCCCGCGGCGGCGGCCCGCCGCCCGGTGCGACCGCCGGCGAGGGCCATCACCCCGGCGACCGCCATCCACAGCCGCGAGAAGTCCGCCAGCCGCGACAGCCGGCGCACCGGGCGGTCGAGGGCGGGCGTGCGTGTTCCGGCCACGGCCCGGTAGAGGGCCCGGTCGATCCGCCCGAGGTCCCGGAGCAGGCGCACCGCGGTCGCCCGCGCGGGCGCCTCCCCGGGCGGGGGGCCGGCCGCCAGCCGGCCGGCCAGCCGCTCCTCGGGCGGCGGGGTCCGCGACGGTGCCGTGTCCATCCGCCCGTCCCTCCTGCGCGCTCGCTCGCCGACGGCGGCCAGTGTGCCGGGACGCCCGCGGGCACGGAACGACCGGCGCTCGTCCCCGCAGGGTGGTCCGCCGTCCTCCCGGGCGCGGGCGGGGCGGCTCACCCCCGCTGGATGAGGCCGCCGCGGCCTCCCGTGGGCCACGGTCGCCGGCATGACCGAGACCGTCAGCCTCGAGACCGCCATCTCCGGACACGGCCTGATCGGCGACCTGCAGACCGCTGCACTGGTGACGACCGACGGGTCGATCGACTGGTTCTGCTCCCCCCGGTTCGACTCCCCCAGCGTCTTCGGCGCGCTCCTCGACGACGAGCGCGGCGGGCACTTCCGCATCCGCCCGGCGGGCGTGGAGTACACCTCGACGCAGATGTACCTGCCGGACACCGCCGTCCTGGTCACCCGGTTCTTCACCGACACCGGCCTGGGCCAGGTGCTCGACTTCATGCCGCCCGCCGGCGACACCGCGACCGACCGGCACCGGATCGTGCGCATGGTGCAGTGCGTGCGCGGCCGGATGACCTTCGAGGTGGAGGTGGCCCCGCGCTTCGACTACGGCCGGCACCCGCACCGCCTGGAGCTCAGCGGCCCCGGCGCCGTCTTCGTGGCGAACGGCCAGCGGCTGACGCTGCACGTCGTGCGCGCGCCGGAGGACGAGCGGCTGGCCGACGTGCGCGTGGAGGACACCGACCTGCGCGGCACGGTGGGCCTGGTGGCGGGCCAGACGCGCGGCGTCGTCCTGGAGACCGACGCCGACGGGCCGCCCCGCGAGATCCACCCCGACGAGGTGCAGGCCCTCTTCGACGCGACCGTGGCCCACTGGCGCTCCTGGATCGGCCGGTCCACCTACACCGGGCGGTGGCGGGAGGCCGTCCAGCGCTCGGCGATCACCCTGAAGCTGATGACCTACGCCCCCTCGGGCGGCATCGTCGCGGCGCCCACCGCGGCACTGCCCGAGCAGGTCGGCGGCGAGCGCAACTGGGACTACCGCTACACGTGGGTGCGCGACGCCTCGTTCTCGGTGCACGCGCTGCTCAAGCTCGGCCTGACCGACGAGGCGGCGCGCTTCGGGTCCTGGCTGGGCGAGCGGATCCGCGAGCGGCTCGACAGCGACAGCGGACCGCTCAACATCATGTACCGGATCGACGGCTCCTCCGACCTCAAGGAGGACGAGCTCGACCACTGGCGCGGGTACCGGGGCTCGGCGCCGGTCCGCATCGGCAACGGCGCGGCCGAGCAGCTACAGCTCGACATCTACGGCGAGGCCCTGGACAGCGTCTACGCCGGCGTCCGGGCCGGGCTGCCGCTGTCCCACCAGGGCTGGACGGCGACCAGCCGGGTGCTGGACTGGCTCGCCGACAACTGGGACCAGCCCGAGGAGGGCATCTGGGAGACCCGGGGCGGCCGGCAGGCGTTCACCTACGGGCGGGTGATGAGCTGGGTGGCCTTCGACCGCGGCATCCGGATGGCCACGGAGCACGGCCGGCCCGCCGACGTGGACCGCTGGCGCGCCGCACGGGACCGGATCTACGAG
The DNA here is from genome assembly GCF_054050195.1 of Geodermatophilus sp. SYSU D00710. NCBI lineage: Bacteria > Bacillati > Actinomycetota > Actinomycetes > Geodermatophilales > Geodermatophilaceae > Geodermatophilus > Geodermatophilus sp. SYSU D00710. The sequence continues at coordinate 1,482 of NZ_JBJGYX010000071.1, read as the reverse complement.
CAGGTGCTCGAGCGCGGCTTCCACACCTCGCGCGGGGCGTTCGTGCAGCACTACGACACCGACGTGCTCGACTCGGCGCTGCTGCGCATGCCGACCGTCGGCTTCGTCGACGGCCGGGACCCGCTGTGGCGCTCGACCCTGGCGGCGATGGACGACGAGCTGGTCACCGACAGCCTGGTCTACCGCTACGACCCCGAGGCCTCCCCGGACGGGCTGCGCGGCTCGGAGGGCACGTTCTCGCTGTGCACCTTCGCCTACGTGGACGCGCTCACCCGCTCCGGTCGGCTGGAGGAGGCCCGGACGGCGTTCGAGAAGATGCTGACCTACGGCAACCACGTGGGCCTGTACTCCGAGGAGATCGCCCTCACCGGCGAGCAGATCGGCAACTTCCCGCAGGCGTTCACCCACCTGGCCCTCATCGACGCGGCGGTCACCCTCGACGCCGCCCTCGACGGGCGCGGTCCCGGCTGACGCCGGGGCACCCCTACGGTCGGGGTGAGACGGCGTCCTGCGGGCGGAGCCGAGGAAGCCACGCCGGCAGCACGATGTCCCAGGCGGCACCGGGGGTAGCTCACCAGGACGATCGCGCAGGACCCCGGGGTCCTGCGCGGTCCAGACCCGGTGGTCCTAACCCGTGGCCACCGGGTCGCCCCCGGCTCAGCGCCGCCGCCGGCCGGGGACCTCCCCGGTCTCCACCAGGCGCCGCGCCACGTCCCGCAGCTTGGTGTTGCTCTCCTGAGACAGCCGGCTGAGCACCCCGAACGCCTGGTCCGGTGTGAGCCGCAACCGCTCCATCACGATGCCCTGGGCCATCCCGATCAGGTTGCGGGTGGCCATCCCCGAGCGCAGGTTCTCCTCGATCTGGGCACTGCGCAGCGCGACCGCGGCCTGGGCGGCGAACGCCAGCGCCTCGCCCCGGGTCTCCGCGTCGAAGGCGCTCGGCTCCGGCGAGTAGAGGTTGAGCGCACCGAGGCTGTTCTGCTCCGCGTCGGTGAACAGTTGCAGCGACAGGCTGCTGCGGATGCCGGTCTGCTCCGCGACCGCCCGGGTCCAGCGGGGATAGCGCTCCTCGGCGGTCATGTCGTCGATCTGGAAGGTCTCCTGCTCCCAGATCGCGTCCAGGCACGGCCCCTCCTCCAGGTCGTACTGCAGGTGGTCGGCCTGCTCCGCACGGTCGTCACTGGCGGCCGGGGTACGCACCTCGTGGCGGTCCTTGACCAGCGACACGCTGGACCAGACCTCGCCGTCGAGGTTCTGCGCGGCGGCCTCGACGACCCGCTGCAGCGTGTGCTGCATGTCCGGTTCGTTGACCAGCTCGCGGGCGATCGCGGCCAGCCGCTCGTTGAAGTCCGACATCTCGGACATGAGCCGTTCCTCCCGCTGCCATCGGTCCGCGGCCTCGGCGGGTCCTTACCCCGACCGAGCCGCACACCATGCCGCACGGGCCCGGCTCCGATCCGCGTCGCGCCGGTCCGGCGCGAC
>NZ_JBJGYX010000070.1:0-25549 GCF_054050195.1 Geodermatophilus sp. SYSU D00710 | reverse complement strand
GTAGGCCTCGAGCACCCCGGCGCCCGGGAGGACGTCCACCAACGTCATCCACACCCCCGCGACACCGCGGGGACGCCCCCCGGCCCCCCCCCCCCGGCGCCCACGAGGGGGCTGGGTCATCCGGCGGACGGCCCGCTGGTTGCGCTGCGCGGCGCGGGCGGCCACCGTCGGCTGGGTCAGCGCCCGCCGGGTCTGCGTCTGGACGACGCGACCGACGGTGCGCCGGGTCACCGGCTGCCCGCGCCGGGCACGGCGCACCAGCGGCCGGACGGTCGCGCGGGTCACCGCCGTCGGCAGGATCGTGACGATCGGCTGGGTCCCCTGCCGCCGCCGCGCCATGCGGGTGAGGATGCTGTTGACCTGCACCAGCTTGGGCACGATGTCGGGGACCAGCCGCTGCAGCACGGCCTGCTCGCGCGGCGTGATCATCATGACCGTCGCCGCCCCGATCAGCGCCTCCGCCTCGTGGGTCGACGGCGTCCGGGCGGCCGCCGCGGCCATCGTCTGGGCGATCGCCTCGTTCTTCGTCATGGGCGCGGCCGGGGACTCGTCCTCGTACTCCAGCTCGTACTCCAGCTCGTCCTCGTACTCGCCCTCGTACTCACCCTCGCGGCGACGGACCCGCCTGCGGCGACGGCCGAACAGGCCACTGATGGCGCTCATGGCGCCGGGCAGGAACTTGGCGGCCAGGGGCAGGGCCTTGGCGGCGAGGGGCGCCGCCGCGGCCAGGAGCGGGAGGAACTGCTCGTCCTCGTACTCCTGCTGGCCCGCCGGGAGCCCGCCGAGGACCTCGTCCTCGTCCTCGAACTCGTCCTCGTACTCGAACTCCCCGTCGCCGCCCAGGCCGAGCGCGCCGCCGATGCCCTTGAGCAGTCCGCCGAGGAACTCCTCGCGCTCGTCCTCGTCCTCGAACTCGTCCTCGAACTCGCCGAGCGGGCTCTCCGTCGACGGCTCGCCGAACATCTCGTCCTCGAACTCGTCCTCGGGTTCGCCCGCCAGTTCCGGATCGAGCGCCTCGAACCCGACCGCGCCGTCCTGCGAAACGCTCATGAGGCCCTCCCTCATCGTGCATTCCTGGCCGCCCGAGACTAAGGAGGACGCCTTCGCCGGCCCATTCACACGTTCCCGGGTCGCACGTCCCCACGTCGCTCGGACGGGGGACGCCGGCCCCCGTCGGCGAGGAGGCGGGCGACCATGGCGGCCCGGGAGTTCACCTCGAGCTTGGAGAACACGCGGCGCAGGTGGGTCCCGACCGTCCATTCGCTGATGTCGAGGACCGACGCGATCATGCGGTTGGTGCACCCGCGGGCCACCATGCGGACGATCTCCTCCTCGCGGGGGCTGAGCGACACCCCGCCGGGCTCCGCGGGACCGTGGTCCACCACGACCTGGCAGGTCAGGCCGTCGACGTCGAAGCGGACGAGGATCTCCCCGCCCGCGCCGGACCGCTGGCGCAGGAGCGCGCGGACGGCGCGGCGCAGCTCGCCCACGGCCGCGGCGGTCGGGTCGTCGTCCTCGGGGAGGGGGCCTGGTACGACCGCCGCGGGCGGCCCGACGTCGGCAGGGGCGAGCGGGGGCTCCGGTGTCCGGCTGGCTGCTGCGGTCGCTCGCACCCCGGCCTCCGCTCGGCTCGCTCCGGTCGGACGGCGCCGACGGTATCCCGCGGGGTAATGCGACCTCGTGTCACACGTCTTCGGGACCCGCCCGTTCTCGTGGGCCCGCGGCGACCATTCCGGCTTCATTCCCAGGCACGCACGGAATGGATCGCGCCGCCATTCCCGGGCAGGTCGGGAACCGGCCCGGGCCGACAGCGCGACGGTCCGCCCGGCGAGGATGCACCGCCGCCGTCACCGGAGCGTCACGACCGCGTCACCGCTCCCGCGCTCCGTGGTGGGACCGTCCGCCGGATCATGCGGCCGGGACGATGCGCCGGCGTGACCGCAGTGGTCAGGGTCGACCGGTGACGCACTGGGAGCCGCCCGTCGTCCTGCGGTGCCTCGTCCCGACCCGCTCCCTGCCCGCCGCGCGGGGGTGAGCCGGCGTGGTCGTCCGCGGGTCCGGGATGGTCCTCCGGCGGCTGGAGACGACGTTCACCGGCCGCTGCGTCACCGCCTTCCTGGAGCAGCGCGGCGTCGACCGGGCCATGGCCGTCTCCGCCCAGTCCTTCACCGCGCTGATCCCGCTGCTCCTGCTGGCGTCCCTGCTGGCCCCGGGGGACGACGGGTCCCTGGTCGCCGACGGGGTGATCGAGCGGTTCCGGCTGAGCGGTGCGGCCGCCGAGGACGTGCGACAGGTGTTCGCGGTGGCCGGCGACGCCGGCACCGGCGTGCTGAGCGTCGTCCTGCTCGTGTTCTCCGGCGTCTCCCTGGCCCGCCGGCTGCAGCGGCTGTACGAGCAGGCCTGGCACCTCCCGTCGCGCGCCGGCCTCCGCGCGTCGGTCGACGCGCTGCTGGGCATCGCGGCCGTGGTCCTGACGATCCTGCTGATGTCGTTCCTCCACGGGTTGGCGGCTCCCGGAGCCGTCCCCCGGGCGGTGGGCTGGACCGGCCACGTGCTGGCGGGCTGCGTGCTGTGGGCCGCGATCCCCTGGCTGCTGCTCGGCGGCCGCCTCCCGTGGCGGCGGCTGCTGCCCACGGGCGTCCTCGCGTCCGTCTGCTCGGCCGCCTACGGACTGGCCACCGCGGTCTACATGCCGCTGCTCATGGAGTCCTACAGCCGCAGGTACGGCCTCTTCGGCGTGACCCTCGCGCTGGTGGGCTGGCTGCTCTGCGTCTCGGTGATCATCGTGGTCACGACGATCGTCGGAGCCGAGCTCGACCGCGCACCCGAACCCTGGGCCCGGCGGCTCCGAGCCGCGCTCGGGCCGGCGACGGACCCGGCGGCCGGTGGTCCCGGGCGGGGACGCTCCGCCTCGTCCTCCGAGGAGGATGCCGCCCGAGCTCGACCCGGGGTCTGATGGCGCCGAGGAGGGACGTCATGGCCCAACAGACAGAGGTCGGCAGCGCGGACGGTACGCGTGGCGGCAGGGCACGTCTCAGCGGCGCGGCCATCGCCTCCCTGGCGGGCGGCGGGCTGCTGGTCGCCTTCATGGTGCAGAACCGCGACGACGTGACGGTGCGGTTCCTCTTCTGGAGCTCCACCTGGCCGCTGTGGCTGCTCGTGCTCGTGAGCGCGGTGCTCGGCGGGGTCGTGTGGATCGGGGTGGGCGTCCTCCGGCGCCACCGCCGCCGGAAGGCGCGGCGGGCAGCCCGGGCCGACTGAGGCGCAGCCGGCCGGCAGGAGGAGCGATCGCCGTCCCCGGGCGGTCCCCACCGCGTCGCCGCTCCCGCGCTCAGTGGTGGACGTGGGACGCGTGGACGACGGCGTGCCCGCGGCCGCGGCTCATCATCCAGCGGTTGATCGGCAGGGTGACGACGAACGCCACAGCGAGGGCGGCGGCCAGCGAGAGCCAGAAGAACGCCGAGGTCAGGCCGGCCTCCATCGCACCCGGGACGCTGACCAGGACGCCGTTGTCGACCAGCTCCATCACCGCGATCGAGACGGTGTCGGCGGCCAGCGCCACCCGCAGCGCCCGGCGGAACGGCAGGCCGGCCCGCAGCACCCCGCGCATCGTCAGCGCGTAGCCGAAGACGAACGCCAGCGCGACCGCCAGGACGACGGTCGCCGCGGTGGACCACCCCAGCGACGTGCCGATGACCACGCCGAGCACCTCGCCGATGGCGCAGCCGGTGAGGCAGTGCAGCGTCGCCTGCACCGCCGCGGCCCAGGGGACCCGGCCCCGAGCGGGCGGCGCCTGGTGGGTGCCGTTCTCGTGCGCCGTGTGCGTCGTCATCTCGACCTCCTCCGTCGACGTCGCCCGTTGTATACCCCATGGGGGTATTAGTCAACGCCCTCCTCCACGACGTCGGCGAGGACGTCCGCGGCGTCTGCCCACGACCCCACCAGGTCGGCGGCGTCCCGCAGCCGGTCCGCCCGCGCCCGCAGCGCCCGGACGGCGGCGGCGCGGTCCCTCACCGTCGGGCTCCCGCCGTGAGCGGGGCCCGGACCGCGGCCGGCTCGGCGGGCAGGCCCAGCCGCCCGCGGGTGCGCCACACCAGCACGGCCGCGACGACCGCCATCGGGACGATCAGGTCCACCTCGCTCAGCAGCACGTCGGCGTAGACGTCGGTGTCGACGAACCCGCCCAGGCGCACCGAGTCGTTGGACAGCCCGTGCATGACGATCGCCAGCGGGACGCTGATCCCGACGCGGTTGCAGAAGTACGCCATGACCAGGCTGAGCAGCACGAACTTCACGGTCAGCACCGCGAACAGGCCCGCGAGGCCACCCGGCCCGTAGAGCGGCGCCAGGTCGAACTTCACCGGCACGTGCCACGCCGACCACAGCACCCCGAGCACCACGGAGGAGGTCACCGGCGCGTACCGGGCCTGCAGCAGCGGCAGCGCGAACCCCCGCCAGGCGCTCTCCTCGAACACCGCGCCGGCGTCGAGGAACATCGCCACCAGGAACGCCGCGGCGAACGACAGCGACAGCGACGGCGGCCGGACTGGTGCAGCAGACCCGCACCCTCGCCCGGCTCGTCGAGGACCTCAAGACCCTCAGCCTGGCCGACGCCGGTCAGCTCTCCCTGCGGCGGCGCCCGGTCGACCTCGCCGCACTCGCCGCCACCGTGCTCGACGGCTTCCGCGCCCGCGCCGTCGATGCCGGGATCGGGCTGCACCTGGACCCGCCCCCGGACGGGACCGGGGCCCTCGAGCTCGCCGCCGACCCCGAGCGGCCCACCCAGGTGCTCGCAACCTCCTCGACAACGCGCTGCGCCACTCCCCGCCGGGCGGCCGGGTCGACCTCGGGCTCGACCGGCGCGACGGCGAGGTGCGCCTCACCGTCCGGGACACCGGGGCGGGCCTGACTCCTGAGGACGCGGCGCACGTCTTCGACCGCTTCTGGCGGGCCGACCCGTCGCGGTCGCGCGACCCCGAGGGGACCGGTCAGGGTCTCGCCGTCGTCCGGGTCCTCGTCGAGGCGCACGGCGGCCGGGTGCGCGCGCGAGGCCTGCCCACCGGCGGCGCCGAGTTCGACGTCCGCCTCCCGGCCCATCCGGGGCGGTGACCGCCGGCCGTCAGGGCCGTGCCGCGTCCAGCTCCTCGGCGGCGGGCAGGCCGAGCCGGGCGAACAGGTCGTTGTCGAGGTCGAGGAAGCTCGTGATGTGCCGGATCCGGTCGCCGTCGATCTCCAGCACGTGCAGGGCCCACGGCGCGTGGCCACCGTCGGCGGTCGGCCGGTACTGCGCGACCGCCGGGCTGCCGTTGGCCTCGGTCTGCACGAACTGCGAGTTCCGGCAGCCGCTGCCGGGGCCCAGCATCCAGGTGCCGATGTCGGCGGCGCTGCGCAGCCACATCTCGAACGGCGGCATGTGCTGGGTGGCGTCCTCGTGCAGCAGCGCGACGAAGGCGTCGATGTCGTAGCGCTCGAAGGCGTCGAGGTAGCGGGCGAGCAGGTCGCGGTGGTCGGCGTCGAGCGGCCGCTCCTCGGGGGTGCCGCCCATCGCGGCCAGCGTGGCCCGGGCCCGCTGCAGCGCGCTGTTGACCGAGGCGACCGTGGTGTCGAGCAGGTCGGCCACCTCGTCGGCCCGCCAGCGCAGCACGTCGCGCAGCAGCAGCACGGCGCGCTGGCGCGGGGGCAGGTGCTGCAGCGCGGCGACGAACGCGAGCCGCACCGACTCCCGGGCCACCGCGCGCTCGGCCGGGTCGCCGTCCTCGGGGAGGACCTGCCGGTCGAGCACCGGCTCCACCCAGGCCTCGGCCGGCCGCTTCGCCGCGAGCGAGGCCTCGACCGGCGACCACGACTGCCCGGAGAGGTCCATCGGCAGGGCCCGGCGCTGGCGGCCCGCGAGCTGGTCGAGGCAGACGTTGGTGGCGATCCGGTAGAGCCACGACCGCAGCGAGGAGCGGCCCTCGAAGTCGGCCAGGCTCTTCCACGCGCGGACCAGTGTCTCCTGCACCGCGTCGTCGGCGTCGAAGCCCGACCCGAGCATCCGGTAGCAGTACCCGGTCAGCTCGCGCCGGTGCTCGAGCAACCGCGGGTCGATCTCACCGGACACCCCGCTCAGCACGCTGGTCACCCCGGACCACCCTCCTCGTTCGGCATCCCCGTCGACTGGGGCGACAGTCCACCACGCGGGACCGACGGAACGGGAGACCCGCGGGGACGCTCCCCGCCCGGGCGGGCGGGGAGCGTCCTGCTCACGGCAGCAGCGGCTGGCCGTCGCGCACGAGGCGCCAGTTGTCGACGGCGAAGTCCGCCGGGTCGATGACGCCCCGCTCCTGCGCCCAGTCGATGAGCAGCTGGCGGATCTCCTGCTGCTCGTCGTAGACCAGCGGCGCGGCCGCGATCCCGGGGAAGTTCCCCCCGCCGGAGCGGCGGTAGTTGTTCACCGCCACGACGAACCGGTCGTCGTCGGCCACCGCGACACCGTCGATCTCCAGCCGGGTGACCCGCTGCCCGACCGGCCTCGACACGTCGAGGTCGTAGTCGACGCCGGACAGGACGTCGTAGTTGTAGTCCGGCGTACCGGCGGCACCGGTGATGGTCTCCGGGTCGACGTCGCCGGTGGCCGGCACCTGGGTGAAGTACTTCGCCGAGAACTCGAGGTACGCGCGCACCTCGGCACCGGTCAGCTCCACCGCCTGCAGGGTGTTGTCGTAGACGTAGAGCCCGGCGATGTCCCGGATCGTCACGTCCCCCTGCGGGAAGACCGCGTCGCGGCTGAACGGCGCGGCGATCGACAGCACCGGCAGCCCGGCCCGCGGCGTGCCCTCGAGCGCGGCGTCGACGGTCTCGGTCTGCACCTGCTGGATGAAGTCGAGGATCGCGGTGTCCTCGTACCGGCTGGTCGCCGCCGAGAGCTCCTCGGTGGACCGGGCCACCACCTGGTTGACGTAGTCGACCGTCGTCCGGTGCGCCTCGTCGGTCACGGCGAGGACGTCGGGGTCCTCGGGGACGCCCTTGGTGCGCAGCGCCGCCGCGGTGACGCCGGTGACGTCCCACTGCCCGCGGGTCTTGGCCAGCGAGACGTCGACCCGGCTGACGGTGGCACCCCAGCGGTAGGGCTGGGTGAGCACCACGTCGTCGCCGGTCACCTCGTTCTCGACGACCTGCGAGGGCACGTCGCGGTGCGAGTGGCCGACCACCATCGCGTCGATGCCGGGCACCGTGCGCGCGATGACGTCGCTGGGGTTCTCGGTCGGCGCGGCGTCGGGCCCGTAGGACGACGTCCCGCCGACGCCGGCGTGCGACAGGACCACGACGACGTCGGCCTGCCGGTCGACGATCGGCACCCAGTGCTGTGCGGCCTCGACCATGTCGAGGAACTCGACCCGGCCCTCGACGTTGCCGCGGTCCCAGATCGCCGAGCCCGGCGTGGTCAGGCCCAGGATGCCCACGGTGACCGGCTTGTGCCCGGGCACCTCCATCTTCTGGAGGGTGTAGGGCGGCAGGTACGGCTCGCCGGTGGCGGCGTCGACCACGTTGGCGCCGAGCACCGGGTGGTCGACGTCGCCGGCGTAGGCCTGCAGCAGGTCCAGGCCGTAGTTGAACTCGTGGTTGCCGACGACCTGGGCGTCGTAGCCGATCGCGTCGTAGGCGGCGGCCATCGGGTGCTCGGCGCCGGTCTCGGTGACCGGCTCCTGCCGCGCGTAGTAGTAGCTCAGCGGCGTGCCCTGCAGGAAGTCGCCGTTGTCGACGACGAGCACGCTCTCCTCGCCCTGCTCGGCGCGCACCCGGTCGACCACGGTGCCGACCCGCGCCAGGCCGGTGGCGTCGCCGGAGCGCTCGGCGTAGGCGGCGTTCTTGAAGTAGTCCCAGTCCTGCACCCGGCCGTGCAGGTCGGTGGTGGCCAGCAGGGTGATGTCGAGCTCGTCGGACGGGCCGGGCGGCGCCGCCGCCGCGGGCGTCGTCGCCCCGGCGGTCACGGCGAGCACGGCCGCGCTCACGGCCCAGTACCTGCGTCGTGGCATGTGGATGTCGTCCCCCTCGCGGTGCCGCCCGGCGGTCGCGGGCGCCGGGGGACGGTAACCCGTGACGGAGGGTTCCGCCACGCACCCGGCGCGTTACTGGTAGCTGATCAGCTGCGGGCGTGGCGAGACCTGCGCGATGGTCTCCTCGGGGGTGAGCATCGGCGCGTCCTCGTCGTAGAAGTTCTTCCAGCCCCACGCCAGCCCCTCGGGGCCGACGCCCTGCAGCACCCGCCAGGTCTCCTGCTTGCTGCCCTGGGGCCCCTGCCCGTCGGCGTGCACCATGACGGCCACCTCGTCGCGGGACAGGTCGACCTGCTCGCGGCCGGGGATCATGTCCACCCGGAACTGGTGCAGGACCAGCAGCTTCTGCGGCAGCCGGTTCTGGCGGGTGAGGTCGGCCAGCCAGGTGACCACCCGGTTGACCTCCTCGATGGAGACCGAGCCGATCTGGGTCAGGTGCACCTGGTTCGGGGCCAGCCGCCACTCCGGGTCCAGGGCCAGGCCCACGTACGGCAGCTCCAGCAGCGGCCGGTACAGCTCGGCCTGGGTGACGAAGTCGGTGCGCCCGGGCTGCAGGTCGAGCACCACGTAGAGGCCCGCGGCGCCGGCCGCCTCCACCCACGGCCGCAGCTGCTCCAGCGGCGCCTCGAAGGAGTAGTCGTTGCCCTCGGTCGGGAACTCCGAGGCGACGGTGGCGATGATCTCGAAGGCGGGGACGACGGTCGCGTCCGGCACCAGCGGCTCGTAGGGCGCGGCGTGGTCGCGGGCGCGCTGGACCGCCGCGTCGACGTCCTGCTCCCCCAGCACGCCGAGCGCGCCGGTACCCGGGTGGCCGTAGAGCGCGACCAGGAAGTGCTCGGGGAACAGCACCTGCCCGCCGCCGGGCAGCTGGGTGCCCGTGGCCGCGGTCTCGAGCTTCCAGTCCAGCCCGTCCTCGGCGCCGAAGCCGGCGCCCAGCGCGACGACGGTGTCCGCGCCCGACACCGCCTCGACGACGTCGCCCGAGGCCCGCGGGTCGGTCCGGCCGTCGGTGACCTGCACCTGCGCGCCGGCGGCCCGGGCGGTGGCCACGCCGGCCAGCGACGCGGGGTCGCCGTCGGCCAGGACGACGGTGCCCTCGAGCGGCTCGGCGCGCTCGACCTCGGGCAGCTCGCCCGACGCCTCGCCCTCACCCGGGTCGCCGGCGTCCTCGGGCTGCAGCGCGGCGGGCGCGTCGGGGTCGAGGGCGGCCACGGCGGCCACCTCGCCGCCGTCCGGCACGGGGTCGGCGCCGGCGAGGTCGAGGCCGGTGGCCGCGGCGACGGCGTCGGTGGTGGCCGGGGCGGAGACCACCTCGGCGTCCCCGGGCGCGGTGTCGGCGCCCACCGCGAGGACGGTGCCCGCGCCGAGCCGGTCGATCTCGGCGGCGACCGCGTCGTCGGCCGAGCCCTCGCCCTCGGGGTCGAGCAGCAGCGGCACGCCCAGGCCGACGGCGGCCGAGGCGCCCAGCAGCGTGGCGGCGGCGTCACCGTCCGGGGCGACCACGACGACGCCGGACTGCTCGAACAGCGCCCGGCTGGTGCTCACCGCCGCGGCGGCGGGCTCGCCGTCGGCGACCACGGTCAGCTTCTCGCCGGGAGCCGCGGTGGCGGCCTGCGCCGGTCCGCCGTCGCCCCCGCCCTCGTCGGCGGCCGACGAGGTGCACCCGGCGACCAGCAGGACAGCGCTCACGGCGAGGGGGGCGGCCCGATGGCGCACGCGGCACCTCCGTCCGCCGGGCACCCGGTCACGGGAGGACGTGACGACGGCGGCGCACCCGGCTCGCCCGACAGTAACGAGGTCCTGGACACCGCCCGCGCGCGCCGGGAGCATCGGCGGCCGACATGGACGGTGCAGCAGCGGGTGTCGGGCCAGCCCGACAGCGGATCGACCGGGTGACGGGATCGGCCGGACGGCGCCGCGTCGCCAGGCTCGTCCCATGACCAGCGAGACCCTGACCAGCGACACCCCGATCGGCGAGACCCTCCCCATGCCCTCCGTGACCGCGCCGCCGCACTCCCGCTCGCGCCTCGTGCGCCAGGCGCTCGTCGACTCCGGCTACACGCTGCTGTCCCTGCCGCTCGGCGTGCTCGCCTTCGTCGTCGTGGTCACCGGCGTGGCCCTCGGCGTCGGCACGCTGGTGATCTGGGTCGGGGTCGCGGTCCTCGCCGGCACCCTGCTCGCCGCCCGCGGTCTCGCCGGCCTGGAGCGGGCGCAGCTGCCCGCGGTCCTGGGCCGCCCGGTCCCCCGGCCGGCCTACCTGAGGCCCGAGGGCGGGCGGGTGCGCCGGCTGCTCACCCCGCTGCGCGACCCGCAGTCCTGGCTGGACGCGCTGCACGCGGTGCTCCGCCTGCCGCTGGGCGTGCTGGCCTTCTCGGTCACCGTCACGTTCTGGGCGCTGGCGCTGGGCGGCATCACCTACGGCGCCTGGGACTGGGCGCTGCCGGACCCCTCCGCCGACCCCGACGACCACGACCTGTTCGAGCTGCTCGGCCTCGAGTCCTCCCCCGGCCTGCGCATCCTCGGCTACACCGTGATCGGCCTGCTGGCCGCGGTGGCGCTGCCGTTCGTCGTCCGCGCCGTCGCGCTGCTGCAGGCGCAGCTGGGCCGGGCGCTGCTGACCTCCCGCGCCGCCGCGCAGGCCGAGATCGGCCGGCTGTCGCGCGGCCGCGACGCCGCGGTCGCCGCCGAGGCGGTGGCGCTGCGCCGGCTCGAGCGCGACATCCACGACGGCCCGCAGCAGCACCTGGTGCGGCTGGGCATGGACCTCTCCCGCGCGCAGCGGCAGCTCGACCGCGACCCCGCCGCCGCCCGCACCACGATCGCCGAGGCCGGCGTCCTCGCCCGCGAGGCGCTGGAGGAGCTGCGCGCGCTGTCCCGCGGCATCGCCCCGCCGGTGCTGGCCGACCGCGGCCTGACCGCCGCCCTGGCCGCGCTGGCCGCCCGCTCGCCGGTGCCCGTCGAGCTCGCCGTCGACCTGCCCGAGCAGCGGCTGGCGCCGGTCACCGAGAACACCGCCTACTTCGTCGTCAGCGAGGCGCTGGCCAACGTGGCCAAGCACAGCGGGGCGCGGGTGTGCCGGGTCGAGGGGGGCCGGGCCGGTGACCTGCTGCGGGTCGTCGTCGAGGACGACGGCGACGGCGGGGCGCTGCTGGTGCCCGGCCACGGCCTGGCGGGGCTGGCCGACCGGCTGCGGGCGGTGGACGGCGTGCTCACCGTCGACAGCCCGCGCGGCGGCCCGACCCGGACCACCGCCGAGCTGCCGTGGGCGTGAGCCCGGCCGGCCGACCGCTGCGGGTGGTGCTCGGCGAGGACTCGGTCCTGCTCCGCGAGGGGCTGGTCCGGTTGCTCGAGGAGGCCGGCACCACCGTGGTGGCCGCGGTCGGCGACGGCCCGTCGCTGGTGCGCGCGGTGACCGAGCTGCGCCCCGACGTCGCCGTCGTCGACGTGCGGATGCCGCCGACGCACACCGACGAGGGGCTGCGCGCCGCCGTGGAGGTGCGCCGCGCGGTGCCGGGAACGGCGGTGCTGGTCCTCTCGCAGTACGTCGAGGTCGCCTACGCCGACGAGCTGCTCGCCGACGGCCGGGGCGGCGCGGGCTACCTGCTCAAGGACCGGGTGACCGACCTCGACCAGCTGCTGGCCGCGCTCGACGACGTCGTCGCCGGCGGGACGGTGCTCGACCCGCAGGTGGTCGCCCAGCTGTTCGCCCGCCGCCGCGCCGACGACCCGGTGCGCCGGCTGACGCCGCGGGAGCGCGAGGTGCTCGGGCTCATCGCCGAGGGGCACTCCAACACCGCGATCGCCCGGCTGCTGGTGGTCACTCCCGGCGCGGTCGAGAAGCACACGCAGCGGATCTTCGCCAAGCTGGGCCTGGCGCCCGACGAGGACCGCAACAGCCGGGTGATGGCGACGCTGGCCTACCTGCGCGGCTGATCCCCGAGCGCCCGCTCGAGGTTGCCCACCATCCGCGCCAGCCCCGCGACGACCTGCGCGTACTCCTCGGCGGTCATCCCGTCGGCCACGCGGCGGCGGAACGCCGCGACCGCGCCGGCCAGCCGGCCGTGCGCGGTCCGCCCCTCCGCGGTCAGCGACAGCGTCCCGCCGTCGTCGGCCACCCACCCCCGCGCGGCGAGGTCGGCGAGCACGGCGTCGAGGGCCCGCGGGCCGGCGAAGCCGCCCAGCGCGGTGTGCAGGTCCGCGCGGGGCACCGGCCCGTCGGCCACCGACTGCAGCAACTGCCAGTGCCGGCGGGTCAGCCCCTCCCCCGCGACGACGCCGTCGAGGCCCTGCTCGAGCAGCTCGTCGAGCCGCCTGGCCCACCACCCGACCCGTCCCTGACCCTGCACGGGGGCATCGTGGCACCGCGGAACACGGTCGCGGACGGTCGTCCCCGCCCGGTAGACAGCAGGGGTGACCGACCCCGCCGACCTCCGCCCCGCCACCGCCGAGGAGTGGCCGGCCTTCGGCCGCGCCCTGTTCGACACCTTCGGCGAGGACCCCCCGGCCTCGTTCGTCGACACCGTCCCCGTGACCGCCGAGCTCGACCGGTCGCTGGGGCTGTGGGAGGGCGACCGGGTGGTGGCGACCTCGGGCGTCTACAGCCGGGAGGTGACCGTTCCCGGCGGCGTCGTCCCCTGCGCCGGGGTCACCTGGGTGAGCGTCGCCCCGACCCACCGGAGGCGCGGGGTGCTGACGGCGATCATGCGGCGGCAGCTCACCGAGCTGCACGAGCAGGAGCGGGAGCCGGTGGCCGCGCTGTGGGCGTCGGAGTCGGCCATCTACGGCCGGTTCGGGTACGCGCCGGCCACCTGGCGCGGCGGTCTGTCCGGCGAGGTCGCGCGGATGCGGCTGCGGCCGGACGTCGACCTGGGCACGGGGCGGGTGGACCGGGTGGACGCCGACGCCTACCGCGCCGCCGTCGTGGGCCTGCACGACCGGCTGCGGCGGACCGTGCCGGGCAACCTGGGCCGCGACGACCGCTGGTGGAGCCGCCTGCTCGAGGACGACCCCGGCCAGCGCCGCGGCGCCACCGAGCGGCGGTACCTCCTGCACACCGAGACCGACGGGACGGTCACCGGCTACGCCGCCTACCGGGTGAAGGGACGGTGGACCGACGACGGCCAGCCCGACGGCACCGCCGAGGTCGAGGAGCTGCGCGGCTCCTCGCCCACGGCGTACGCGGCGCTCTGGCGGTTCGTGCTGTCGCTGGACCTGGTCCGCACCGTGCGCGCGCCGGGCGCCTCGCCGGACGAGCCGCTGCGCCACCTGCTGGCCGAGCCGCGGGCGCTGCGCTCCCAGCCCGTCGACGCGCTGTGGGTCCGGCTGGTCGACGTCGGCCGCGCCCTGGCCGCCCGCCGCTACCCCGCCGTGGTCGAGCTGGTCGTCGAGGTGCGCGACTCCTCCTGCCCGTGGAACGACGGGCGCTGGTGGCTGCGGGGCCACCCCGCCGGGGCGTGGTGCGCCCGCACCGAGGCCGACCCCGACCTGGTGGTCGACGTCGAGGCGCTGGGCGCGGCCTACCTCGGCGGCGTCTCGCTGGCGACGCTGCAGGCGGCCGGCCGGGTCACCGAGGTGAGCCCGGGGGCGGTGACCCAGGCGAGCACCGCGTTCCGCTGGCCGGTCACCCCCTGGTGCCCCGACGAGTTCTAGGCGTCAGACGGCGTCGCCCCGCGTGGGCAGACCGCCGGCGGGGCGATGCCGGTTCTGCTCGTAGTCGTGGATCAGCCCGATCCGGCGGACGTGCCGCTCGTCCTCGCTGAACGGCGTCCGCAGGAACTCCAGCACCAGGTCGGTCGCCTCCTCGACGGAGTGCTGGCGGGCGCCGATGGAGACGACGTTGGCGTCGTTGTGCTGGCGGGCGAGCTGGGCCGTCGCGGTGTTCCACACCAGCGCGGCGCGCACGCCGGGCACCTTGTTCGCCGCCATCTGCTCGCCGTTGCCCGATCCGCCGATGACGACGCCGAGGCTCCCGGGCTCGACGACGACGCGCTCGCCCACCTCGAAGCAGAACGGCGGGTAGTCGTCCTGCGGGTCGTAGTCGAAGGCGCCGCAGTCGACCGGCTCGTGCCCGGCGTCGGCGAGCGCCTGCTTGAGGTGCTCCTTGAACTCCAGCCCGGCATGGTCGGTGCCCACGAAGACGCGCATGGCGCGAGTCTGTCAGGGTCGGCCCGTGGCGGTGCTCGGGGTCGACGGCTGGCGCGGGCGCTGGGTCGGCGCCCTGCTCGAGGGCCGGTCGGTGCGGCTGCTCGACCTGCCCGACGCCGCCGCGGTGCTCGCGGTGCCCGGCGTCGAGGTGGTCGCCGTCGACATGCCGATCGGGCTGTCCGACGACGGCCCGCGCGCCTGCGACGTCGCCGCCCGCGCCCGCCTCGGGCGGGCCGGCAGCTCGGTGTTCCCGGCCCCCGTGCGGGCGGTCCTCGGCGCGCGGGACTACGCCCACGCGCGGGAGCTGTCGGTCGCGGCGACCGGCGGGCGCTCGCTGTCGGCGCAGGTGTTCCGGCTGACCGGGTCCATCCGCGCCCTCGACGACGCCCTCGGCGACCCGCCGGCGGACCACGTCGTCGAGGCGCACCCCGAGCTGGCGTTCCGGGCGCTCGACCCCGCCGTCGCCGACCCGAAGGTGACCGCCCGCGGGCTGGCCCAGCGGCTGGCGGCGCTGCGGACGGTCGTCGACGTCGACGCCGTCCTGGCCGCCGCGCCCCCGCGGGTGCCGGCCGTCGACGCGCTCGACGCGTGCGCGGTGGCGTGGTCGGCGCGGCGGGTGGCCGACGGCACCGCGGAGTGCGTCGGCGACGGCTCCCGCGACGCCCGCGGCCGGCCGATGCGGATCTGCTGGTGAGCTTCCGGGAGGTGGCCGACGGGGTCTTCGTCCGCCGGCACGCGTCACTCGACCTCAACTGCGGCCTGGTCGTGGGCGACGGCGCCTGCCTCGTCGTCGACACCCGCTCCTCCCTGGCCGAGGCCGCCGACCTCGCCGCCGCGGTGCGCCGGGTGACGCCGCACCCGTGGACGGTGGTCAACACCCACGCCCACCACGACCACTGCTTCGGCAACGCGGCGTTCCGGCCGGCGACGGTGTGGGGGTCGCGCGGGTGCGCGGCCGACCTGCTGGCCACCGGGGAGGCGCAGCGCGCGGCCCGGGTGGCCGAGCTGCTGGCCGACGGCGACGCCGCGGCCGCCGCGCAGGTGCGGCAGGCGCCGCTGGACCCGCCGGACGCGCTCGTCGACGACGTGGCCGTCCTCGACGTCGGCGGGGTCGAGGTGGTGCTGCGCTTCCTCGGCCGGGGGCACACCGGGCACGACCTGGTGGTGGAGGTCGAGGACGGGACGGTCTTCGCGGGGGACCTGGTCGAGGAGGGCGCCCCGCCGGCGTTCGAGGACTCCTTCCCCGCGGAGTGGCCCGCGACCCTCGGCCGGCTGCGCGCGCTCGCCCGCGGCCCGGTCGTACCGGGGCACGGGGCGGTCGTGGACGCGGCGTTCGTCGGCGCCCAGCGGGAGGAGCTGCTGGCGGGGCTCGCGGCCGTCCGGTCCGGCCGGCTCGACCGGGGCCCCTACGACGAGGCGACCATGCGCCTCGCCGCCTCCCGTCTCAGGTCAGGCGGCTGAGCACGGGCAGCGGCAGCACCCGCAGCAGGGCCGAGACCGGCCGCCAGGGCCACTCGGGGACGTAGGCGCGCACCGGCTCGCGCTCGATGGCCGCGACCAGCGCGTCGACGCCGGTGTCGAGGTCGACGGTGAACGGGCCGCGGCGGCCGACGTTGATGTCGGTCTCGATGTAGCCGGGCAGCACCGTGGTCACGCGGATGCCGGTGCCGAGCAGGTCCGCGCGGATGCCCTCGGCGAGCCCGTTGAGCGCGGCCTTGCTGGCCCCGTAGGCGGTGCGGCTGCCGGTCATGCCGCGGACGGAGGCCACCGAGCTGATCACGACGAGGTGGCCGTGCCCCTGGGCGCGGAACAGCTCGACGGCGGCCTCGCACTGCGCGTGGGTGCCCAGGACGTTGGTGGCCAGGACCGCCCGGTTGACCGCGGACGCGCCGGTCCCGATCGAGCGCCCGTTGCCGATGCCGGCGTTGGCGACCAACCGGTCGATGCCGCCCAGCTCGGCGGCGAGCTCGGGGACCCCGCGGGCGACGGCGTCGGCGTCGTCGACGTCCATGGCGGCGGTGACCACCCGGATGCCCGGGTGCGCGGCGAGCAACTCGTCCCGCAGCTGCTCGAGCAGGGGCACGCGCCGGGCGACGAGGGCGAGGTCACGCCCGCGGGCGGCGAACCGGCGGGCCATGCCCATGCCGAGGCCGGAGCTGGCGCCGGTGACCAGGATGCGCTGGCGGACGGGACGCGACATGCGGTCAGCATGCCAAGCGTGCACTTCCGCGGATGTGCACGGTGCACATCCGCGGAAGTGCGCGGACGGGTCAGCGGCGGGTGAGCTCCAGGGCATCGGCGGGCACCGAGCTCATGTCCGGGTCGGAGGTCCGGGTGCGCTTGAGCTCCCAGAAGTCGGGGAGGTTGGCCAGCAGGACGGCGCCGTCGAAGGCGCGGCCGGCGTCCTCGCCGGTGGGGACCTTGCTGATGACCGGGCCGAAGAAGGCGACGCCGTCGATGTGCATCACCGGTGTGCCGACGTCCTCGCCGACCGGGTCCATGCCCGCGTGGTGGCTCTTCTCCAGCGCCTCGTCGTAGTCGGTGGAGGTCGCCGCCTCGGCCAGCTCGGCCGGAAGCCCCACCTTCTCCAGCGCCGGGACGATCAGCTCGTCGAGCTCCTTGCCCTCGTGGTGCCGCAGCGTGCCCATGGCGGTGTAGAGGTCGCCGAGGACCTCCTCGCCGTGCTTCTCGGCGGCGGCGATCGCGACCCGCACCGGGCCGATCGCGGCCTTCATCATCTCCTGGTACTGCTCGGGCAGGTCACGCCCGCGGTTGAGCACCGCCAGCGACATGACGTGCCAGTGCAGGTCGATGTCGCGCACCTTCGCCGCCTCGAGGACCCAGCGGCTGGTCAGCCACGCCCACGGGCACAGCGGGTCGAACCAGAAGTCCACCCGCGCCTTCGTGGGGGCGCTCTGCACTGCCTCGGTCATCGCTTCTCTCCCGCTCTCGTCGTCGTCCCGCCGCAGGCCGCGGTGGTCCGCTGTCCGCTGCCAAGTGCCCCGGCCGGGCGGTTGTTCCCCGTCCCCGCCGGGCGTGTCGGCGGTCCGTGGGAAGCTGCCGCGTGTGGCCGTACCCAACCTGACCCGCGACGACGCCGCCGCGCGCGCCCGCCTGCTCGCCGTCGACAGCTACGACCTGCAGTTCGACCTCACCGACGGTGAGGGGCGACCGGGCACCGGGACCTTCCGCTCGACGACGACGGTGACCTTCACCTGCCGCGAGCCCGGCGCCGCCTCGTTCATCGACCTGGTCGCCGAGACCGTCCGCTCGGCCACGCTCAACGGGGCGGAGCTCGACGTCTCCGCCTACACCGAGGAGGGCGGCCTGCCGCTGCCCGACCTCGCCGCCGAGAACACCCTCGTCGTCGACGCCGACTGCCGGTACTCCAACTCCGGGGAGGGCCTGCACCGCTTCGAGGACCCCGAGGACGGCCAGGTCTACCTCTACACGCACTTCGAGCCGGCCGAGGCCAAGCGCGTGTTCGCCTGCTTCGACCAGCCCGACCTCAAGGGCAGCCACACCGTCCACGTCGTCGCGCCGTTCGACTGGCAGGTCGTCTCCAACACCGGCGGCCGCACCATCGAGGCCGGCCCGGCCGGCTCGCAGCTGGTCCACTTCACGCCCACGAAGCGGCTGTCGACCTACCTGGTCGCGCTGATCGCCGGGCCCTACGCGCGGATCACCGACGCCTACGAGGACATCCCGCTGGGGCTGTACTGCCGCGCCTCGCTGGCCGAGCACCTCGACCCCGAGGCGCTGTTCCGGGTCACCAAGCAGGGCTTCGAGTTCTTCCAGCGCGTCTTCGACTACCCGTACCCCTTCGACAAGTACGACCAGCTCTTCGTCCCGGAGTTCAACGCCGGCGCCATGGAGAACGCCGGCGCGGTGACGATCCTGGAGGACTACGTCTTCCGGTCCCGGGCCACGCGGGCCACCTACGAGCGCCGCGCGGAGACGGTCCTGCACGAGCTCGCGCACATGTGGTTCGGCGACCTCGTGACCATGCGCTGGTGGGACGACCTGTGGCTCAACGAGTCCTTCGCCACCTACATCTCCACGCTGTGCCAGGCCGAGGCCACCGAGTACACGACCGCGTGGACGACGTTCGCCAACGTCGAGAAGGCCTGGGCCTACGCGCAGGACCAGCTGCCCTCCACCCACCCGATCGCCGCGGACATGGTCGACGTCGCCGCGGTCGAGGTGAACTTCGACGGGATCACCTACGCCAAGGGCGCCTCGGTGCTCAAGCAACTGGTGGCCTACGTCGGCCGCGAGGAGTTCCTCGCCGGCATCCGCCAGTACTTCCGCACCCACGAGTACGGCAACACCACCCTCGCCGACCTGCTCGACCCGCTGTCGGAGGCCACCGGCCGGGACCTGTCCGAGTGGTCGCGGCAGTGGCTGGAGACCAGCCAGGTCAACACCCTGCGCCCGGTGATCGAGGTCGGTGACGACGGTCGCTACGCGTCGTTCGCCATCGAGCAGACCGCCGTCCCCGAGCACCCGGTGCTGCGCCGGCACCGGCTGGCGGTGGGCCTCTACGACCGCGGGCCCGACGGGCTGACCCGCACCGCCCGGGTGGAGCTCGACGTCGACGGCGAGCGAACCGAGGTGCCCGACCTGGTCGGCCGCCCGGCCGCCGACCTCGTGCTGGTCAACGACGACGACCTGACCTACGCCAAGCTCCGGCTCGACGAGCGCTCGCTGGCCACGCTGCGCGAGGCGATCGGCACGATGTCCGACCCGCTGCCGCGGGCGCTGTGCTGGTCGGCGGCGTGGGACATGACCCGCGACGCCGAGCTGCCCGCCCGCGAGTGGGTGCAGCTGGTGCTGGCCGGCATCGACGCCGAGACCGAGATCAGCGTGGTGCAGTCGCTGCTGGGGCGGGTGCAGTCGGCACTGACCTCCTACGCCGACCCGGCGTGGGCCCCGACCGGCTGGGCGGCGCTGGCCGACAAGGCGCTCGAGGCGCTCGAGGCGGCCGAGCCGGGCAGCGACGTGCAGCTGCAGTGGTCGCGGACGCTCGCCGCGGCCGCGCGGACCGGGCAGCACGCGGCGGTGCTGCGCGGGCTGCTCGACGGGTCGCGCACCGTGCCGGGGCTGGCCGTCGACGCCGACGCCCGCTGGGCCCTGCTCAACGGCCTGGTCGCGATCGGCGCGGCCGGTGACGCCGAGATCGACGCCGAGGCCGAGCGGGACGCCACCGCCACCGGCGCCCGGCGTGCCGCGACCGCCCGGGCGCTGCGGCCGGCCGCGGAGGCGAAGGAAGAGGCCTGGAAGAAGGCCTTCCACGACCCCGACGTCCCCAACGCCGTGCACGAGGCGCTGGTGGCCGGCTTCTGGCACCCCGCGCAGCGCGAGCTGACCGCCGGGTACGTCGAGCGCTACTTCGACGAGATCGGCCCGATGTGGGACCGCCGCCCGGGCGAGATCGCGAAGAACGCCGTCCAGTACCTGTTCCCGCCGGTGGTCGAGGAGCGCACGCTGCAGGCCGCCGACGCGTGGCTCGGGCAGGAGGGCGCGCCCGCCCCGCTGCGTCGGCTGGTGACCGAGGGCCGCGACGGCATCGCCCGCGCGCTGCGGGCGCGGCAGCGGGACGCCGCCGCGGGTTGAGCCGCACGGCCGGCGAGGGCCCGGGAGGACGTCGTCCTCCCGGGCCGTCCCCGTGCCGGACCCTCGCCGTCCTGACTCCTCAGCACCCCTCGCCACGTCAGGTCGAGACCTTCTCGGGAACTGTGGACGGGCTTCTGACCTGCGGATACGGGTCGCGAGGTGTCGTCGAGTCCGGTATTCTCCGATCATGTGTTCGAGTAGGTGGGAGACCGGTGACGTCCTCGACGACGTCGCCGCGCTCATCGCCGAGCGCAACCGGATCGACGCCGCGCTGGCCCGCCGGGTCCGCGCCGCGGAACTCGCGCAGGCCCCGGAGCGCGACGGGCAGAAGAGCATGGCGTCGTGGCTGCGGGGGCACGGCCGGCTGTCCGGGTCGGACGCCGCGCGGCTGGTCGGCAACGGCCGGGCGCTGGAGCACCTGCCGGCCCTCGCCGAGGCCCACGACGCCGGCTGGGTGACCGCGGCGCAGGTGGCCGAGGCCGCGCGGGTGGTCACGCCGCAGCGGCGGGCCGCGGCCGCCGCCCAGGACGTCGACCTGGCCGCGACGGACGCCGCGCTGACCCAGGTCGCCCTCGACTGTCCCCACGCCGACCTGGCGCAGGTCGTGCAGCGCTACCTCGACGCGCTCGACCCCGACGGGCCCGAACCCGATCCCACCGAGAGCCGCTCGTTGACGGTGTCCAGGCACGCCGACGGATCCCTCAGCGGGCGCTTCCACCTCGACGCCGTGGGCGGGGAGAGGTTCCAGGCCGCCTTGGAGCCGTTCGTGCAGCGCGACCGCCCGGCCGGCGACGATCGCACCCGTGCCCAGCGGCAGGGTGACGCGCTGGTGCAACTGGCCGACAACGCCCTCGCGTCCGGCGACCTCCCGGTGCTGCGCACCGTCAAGCCCCACGTGGCGGTGCGGGTCGATCTCGACGACCTGGCCGACCCCGCCACCGGCCCCGGTACCGCCACCATGGGCTTCGGCGCCACCATCTCCGCCGCCCGGGCCCGGTGGCTGGCCTGCGACGGCGCCATCTCCCGGGTGGTGTTCGGGCCCGACGGGACCCCACTCGACCTGGGGCGCAGCCGGCGGCTGATCAGCCGGCAGCTGCGCCGCGCGGTGGAACTCCGCGACGGCGGGTGCGTGTTCACCGGCTGCGATGCGCCGACCCACTGGGCGGATGTGCACCACCTGGTGCACTGGATCGACGGCGGCGAGACCAGCCTGGCCAACTCGGCGCTGCTGTGCGAGCGGCACCACACCAAGGTCCACCACGGCTTCCACGTCGAGCGACAACCCGACGGCCGGTGGCGCACCTGGCGACCCGACGGCACCGAGATCACCGTCCCCGCACCTCTCGCCCCTGCCGCCTGACTTTCCTGCGCGTCCGCCTGACGTTCCTGCCCGTCCGCCTCAGGACGCGACGGAGCCCGGCCGGACGAGGTGTCCGGCCGGGCTCCGCTGCGGTCAGTGGACGCGCGCGCTGCGCGGGTGGCCCGCCTGGTCGGAGAGCTGACGCAGGCCGTTGACGATCCCGCCGACCAGGTCACCGGAGGCGAACGAGTTCGTCATCGACAGGACGGCCAGGGCGCAGGCCCGGTCGGGCAGCCGGCGGGCGGCCGACGAGCCGGTGACGACCTCGATCACCCGCTGGCCCGGCGAGACGGCCAGCAGCACGGACTCCGCCGGCTGGCCGCCGCGGGCGTGCAGCTCCTCGGCGCGGATGCGGGTCTTGGGGCCGAGGTCGCCGATGTAGAGGGTGAAGCGCAGCCCGGTCTCCCGGGAGGCCATGGTCAGCGCCTCGTCGAGCCGGGCGAGCTCGCGGTAGCTGAAGATCGTGTCGTAGCCCTCGTCGGCCCGGTTGGGCGCGGTGTCGACCGTGCCCGTGTCGTGGGGCTCGGCCTGCAGGACGCGGGTCATCGCCGGTCTCCGGATTCGGTGCGGTGGGTGGGGGTCATCGGGTCACCAGGTCCCGCGGGCGCCGCCGAGCGGGCCGCCCGCGGACGGGACCGGCGCGGAGTCCGAGGCGATCACGTGCGACCCGACCGTCGCCCCGTGGTTCGGCCCGTGCGCCGTCGCCACGTGCGCCGTGGCGCCGTGGGCGGTCGCCCCGCCGGCCGGGCCGTGCCCGTCGCCGGAGCCGATCGCGGCGGGCTCGCCGTAGAGCGAGGAGCCGACCGCCTGGGTGTCGCCGTGGCCGGCGGCGTGCGTGGGCGCGTTCTTCGGCTGCGGCTCGTACCAGACCGGCTCGTGGTCCCAGGGCTGTCCCGGCTTGTACCGGACCCCGGCGCGCCGCCGGCCCCCGGGCAGGTAGGTCAGCGCCCACAGCAGGAGGTACACCGCGAGCGGCGCGGCGACGAAGACGAGCAGGGTCTCGACGACGGTCACGCCCGGAATCTACCGCCCGCGGTGATCACTTATGCGTCGGCGTCCCAGCACGGCGGGTGCCGGTGCGCCCACGGCCGGGCCTGCTCCAGCTGGGCCGCGAGCGCGATCAGCGTGACCTCGTCGGCGGGGCGCCCCACGAGCATCGTGCCCACCGGCAGCCCGTCGCCTGTCCAGTGCAGCGGGACGCTGAGGGCCGGCTGCCCGGTGACGTTGTAGAGCGCGGTGAAGGCGGCGTACCGCTCGTTGCGCTCGAAGTCCGCGGCGCCGTCGCCGTCGGCGTCGAACCAGCCCAGCGGACGCGGCGTCGTGGTCGTCACCGGGGCCAGCAGGACGTCGAAGGCGTCGGTGGCCGCGACGTAGCGCCGCGAGAACAGCCGCAGCGCGGTGAGCGCCTCCATCGCCGCCTGCGCCGACAGCGCCAGCCCGCGGGCACGCAGCTCCCGGGTGAGCGGCCGCAGCTCCCCCACCCGGTCGGCCGGCACCGGCAGCAGCGTGGCCGACAGCGACCACACCCGCTCGAACGCGCCGAGCACCTCCGGGCCCAGCAGGCCGCCCGGGACCTCGACCACCTCGTGCCCCAGCGACTCGAGCAGCCCGGCGGCGTCGTCGAGGGCCGCGGCGACCTCGGGGGCGAGGACCGCCTCGGGCATCGGGGACTCCACCGTGCGGCCGATCCGCAACCGGCTCACCGGCCGGTCCGCGGCGCCGAGGAAGGTCTCCCCCGGCGGCAGCGGCGGGGCCCAGGTCGCGTCCCCGGTGACCGGGCCGGCCATCGCGTCGAGCAGGGCCGCGGCGTCGCGGACGGTGCGGGCGATCGGGCCGTTGGTGCCCAGGCCCGTGACGTCGCTGCCGAACGGGGCGTTGCTCACCCGGCCGCGGGCCGGCTTGAGGCCCACCAGGCCGTTGACGGCGGCCGGGATGCGGATCGAGCCGCCGCCGTCGCTGCCCTGGGCGAACGGCAGCATGCCCGCCGCCACGGCGACCGCGGCGCCGCCGCTGGAGCCGCCGGCCAGCAGGGCGGGGTCCCACGGGCAGCGGGCGGGACCGGCGAGGTCGTTGTCGGTGTAGGCCGGATACCCGAACTCCGGGGTGTTCGTCTTGCCCAGGCTGATCGTCCCGGCGGCGGCGAGCCGGGTGACGACGGCGTCGTCGACGGTGGGCACGAAGTCGGCGAAGACGGTGCTGCCGAAGGTGGTGCGCACGCCGGCGGTGTTGTTGAGGTCCTTGACCGCCGTCGGGACGCCGAGCAGCGGGGGCAGGTCACCGCCGCGCACCGCCGCCCGGTCGGCCGCCGCGGCGGCGGCCAGGGCCCGCTCGGGGGTGACGGTGACGAACGCGCCGAGGCCGGCGTCGAGCGCCTCGATCCGGGACAGGGCGTGCCGCACCAGCTCGGTGGGGCTCACCTCCCCCGCCCGGACGGCGGCCGCCTGCTCCAGGGCGGTGAGGTCGTGCAGCTGCGTCACGGGGCGCGACGCTATCGGCGGGCGGTAGACAGGACCCCGTGGACCTCACCCGCGCCGCCGCCGAGGCGCTCGACGACGCCGACCCGCTGGCCGGCTACCGGAGCCGGTTCGCCGGCACCGACGACGACGGCCCCGACCGGCTGGTCTACCTCGACGGCAACTCGCTGGGCCGCATGCCGCGGGAGACACCGGCGGCGCTGGCGCGGGTGGCCGAGCAGGAGTGGGGCCGCGGGCTGGTGGGCTCCTGGGCGTCCTGGATCGACGTGGCCACCCGGGTCGGCGACGTCATCGGCACGGGCGTCCTCGGCGCCCGGCCCGGCGAGGTGCTGCTGGCCGACTCCACCACGGTCGACCTCTACAAGCTGCTGGTGGCCGCCGCCGACGCCCGCCCGGACCGCGACGTACTGGTCTGTTCCGCCGACGACTTCCCCACCGACCGCTACGTCGTCGCCGGGGTGGCCGCCGCCCGCGGGATGACCGTCCGCGAGGTGCCCGCCGACATCGACGAGGGCCTCGACCCGGCGGTGCTCGCGGGCGTCCTCGACCAGCGAGTAGCCGTCGTCGTGCTGTCGGCCGTGGCGTACCGCTCGGGGGCGCTCGCCGACGTCGCGGCGGTGACGGCGGCCGCGCGGGAGGCCGGCGCGCTGGTGCTCTGGGACCTCTCGCACGCCGCGGGCTCGGTGGCGGTGGACCTCCAGGCGAACGGCGTGGACCTCGCCGTCGGCTGCACCTACAAGTACCTCAACGGCGGACCGGGGGCGCCGGCCTTCCTCTACGTGCGGCGCGAGCTGCAGGACCGGCTGCGCCAGCCGATCTGGGGCTGGTTCGGCCAGCGGGACCAGTTCGCGATGGGCCCGGTCTACGACCCGGTGCCCGACATCGGCCGCTTCGGCGTCGGGACGCCGCCCGTGCTGGCCGCTGCGGCGGTGGAGGTGGGCGCCCGGCTGGTGGCCGAGGCGGGCATCGACCGGCTCGCGGCCAAGGGGCGGGCGCTGACGAGCCTGCTGGTGGAACTGGCCGACGCCTGCCTCGTCCCGCACGGCGTGGCGCTGGCCAGCCCGCGGGACCCCGACCGCCGCGGCTCGCACGTGACGCTGGCGCACCCGGCGGCGTGGCAGCTGACGCAGGCCCTGGTCGACCGCGGCGTCGTCCCGGACTACCGCACCCCCGATCGCGTGCGGCTGGGCCCGGCTCCGGTCTACACGCGGTTCGTCGACGTGTGGGACGCCGTCGACCGCTTCCGCGTCCTGCTCGAGGACGGCGCCTGGCGCGACTACCCCCAGGAGCGGGCCCGCGTCACCTGACGCGGGCACTTCCGCGGAGGTGCACGCTCAGGCCTGCGCGACGACCACCAGGTTCTCGGTGGAGGCCTTCCCGGCGCGCTGGAAGCAGGTGATGAGCACCAGCCGCCCGGGCACGGCCGCCCAGAGGTCGGCGGCGCCGGCGAGCGCGTCCTTGGCGTAGCGGCCGGTCCGCTCGACGGTGTAGTCGACGGTCCCGCCCGGGGTGCTGACCTCGACGACGTCGCCCGGCCGCAGACCCTCGTCGGCCGCCTCCGCGTCCACCAGCGGGTCGAACCCGTACTCGCCGGTGCCGGTCGCGTGGGCGGCGATGTAGAGCGTGTTGTCGGCCTGCTCGGCCGCGCCCACCGGGTCGCCGTAGGAGTCGATCCAGTACGCCGCGGTCAGGCCCGGCGGGTTGATCGCCCCGTCCTGCGGTGCCAGCGGTAGCACGGGCAGGTCCAGGCCCAGCGCCGGGACGGTCACGTGCACGTCCGAGGACGGCGTCGGCAGCGTCTCGCCCTCGGGCGGCAGCGTCGGCTGCGCCGGCTCGGCGACCGGCGCGGTGGGGGGGGGGGGGGGGGGGGGGGGGGGGGGGGGGGGGGGGGGGGGCGGGCCGGCGCGGGCGCGGGGGGG
>NZ_JBJGYX010000069.1:0-26329 GCF_054050195.1 Geodermatophilus sp. SYSU D00710 | reverse complement strand
CCCCCCCCCCACCCCCCCCCCCCCCCCCCCCCCCCCCCCCCCCCCCGCCCCCCCCCCCCCCCCCCCCCCCCCCCCCCCCCCCCCCCCCCCCCCCCCCCCCCCCCCCCCCACCACTGCGCGCCGGACAGCACAGCGGCCGGTCCCGGGACCCGGGACCGGCCGCTGGTGAGGTACTGGAACGGCCCCGCGTCAGTCGCGCGCGGGCGCCGGACGGTCGGGACGGGGACCGCGCTCACCGGGACCGCGGAACCGGTCGCGGTCACCGGCGGGACGGCGCGGGCGGTCCCCCTCGCGACGGCCGCGCTCGCCCTCGCCGTGGGACCGGCGGTGCCGGTCGCCGTCCCGGCGGGGGCGGTCGCCGTCCCGGCGCGGACGCCGGCCACCGGGGCCGCCGTGCGGGCGCCGCGACTCCCGGGCCGGCCGCTCGACCGGCTCCACCGGCACGCCGCTGGCGACGAGCTCGGCGATCGGGGCGTCGCCCGGCCGGAGGCGGCTGACCTGCGGGTCGACCTTCGCCTGGCGGAACCGCCGCTTGGCCTGGCCCACCTGGTCGGGCAGCAGCAGCGAGACCACCACACCGGCGGCACCGGCGCGGGCGGTGCGGCCCGAGCGGTGCAGGTAGGTCTTGTGGTCGGCCGGCGGGTCGTAGTGCAGCACCAGCGAGACGTCGTCGACGTGGATGCCGCGGGCGGCGACGTCGGTGGCCACCAGCACCGGGCTGCGGGCGTCGGTGAACGCCTCCAGCGCCCGGCGGCGCGCCGACTGCGGCAGGCCGCCGTGGATCGCCTCGGCCTTGATGCCGGCCGCCTGCAGGTTCTCCGTCAGCCGGTCGACGCCGAGCTGGGTGCGGGCGAACACGATGGTCCGGCCCGGCCGCGCGGCGAGCTCCTGGGTCACCGGCACCTTGTCGCGGAAGGCGACGCTGTAGGCGCGGTGCTCGGCCGGCGGGGCGTCGTCGCCGGGGCGCTTGACCTCGTGGCGGGCGGGGTCGGTCAGGTAGCGGCGGACCAGCGCGTCGACCTCGCCGTCCAGCGTCGCCGAGAACAGCAGCCGCTGGGCGTCGGGGCGGGTCTGGTCGAGCAGCTCCTGCACGACCGGCAGGAACCCGAGGTCGGACATGAAGTCGGCCTCGTCGACGACGCTGACCTCGACCTCGGCGAGGGTGGCCTCGCCCTGGGCGATGAGGTCCTGCAGCCGGCCGGGCGTGGCGACGACGACGTCGACGCCGCGGCGCAGCTGGCTGATCTGCCGGTACATCGGGGCACCGCCGTAGACGGTGACGAACTGGGCGCCGATGGCCTGACCCAGCGGTGCCAGGTTGTCGGCCACCTGCTGGGCGAGCTCGCGGGTGGGCACCAGGACCAGTGCCCGCGGGGCGCGGGGCCCTCGGCGGGCGGTCAGGCCCATGCGGGCCAGCAGCGGCAGGCCGAAGGCGAGGGTCTTGCCCGAGCCCGTGGCGGCCTTGCCCAGCACGTCACGCCCGGCGAGGGCGTCGGGCAGGACGGTGGCCTGGATGGCGAACGGCGAGTGGATGCCACGCCGCTCCAGCGCCGTCACCAGCTGCTGCGGCAGGCCCAGCTTCGCGAAGGTGGGACCCGCGGGAGCGGAGGTCGGGGCCGCCGGCTCGGGGGTGGTCTGGGGGTCGATCAGGGTGTCGTCCTGGGTGTCGACGGCGTCGACGGGGGCGAACGAGGACATGCGGGTGTGGGACTCCGATACAGCTCGGGCGCGTCCCGTGGAGTGCGCGGGCGCCGTCTCGGCGTCCTCACTGGCGATCGCGGGCGTCGTGGGACGCGGCGGATCTGCACGGATGCGCTCGTGCCCGGACGGACCGTCCGGGAGGATGTCCGGCGAGTGCCGGCACACCCACCGTAACAGCGGAGGTCGTCCCGCCGTTCCGCGAACGGGCGGTGGCCGTGCTCACCTGCGCAGGGCGGTGAACCCCGGTCGGACGACGTCGTCGAGCAGCCGGGTGCGCTCGGACTCGTCGAGGAAGGCCGCGGCCAGCGCCCGCTCGGTGACGGTCTGCACGTCGTCCCAGCCCCAGCGGTGCGCGGCGGCGACGTCGGCCAGCTCGCTGGTCACCGACACCCCGCTCATCAGCCGGTTGTCGGTGTTGACCGTGACGGCGAAGCCGAGCCGGTGCAGCCGGCCGACCGGGTGGGCGGCGATGGAGGTGTAGGCGCCGGTCTGCACGTTCGACGACGGCGCGACCTCCAGCGGTACCTGCTCGTCGAGCACCCGCTGGGCCAGCGGGCCGAGCGGCCCCTCCCCCGGCACCTCGTCGGCGATGCGGACGCCGTGGCCCAGCCGCTCGGCGCGGGCGCCGTCGAGCGCGGCACGGATGCTGTCGACGCCGGCGGCCTCGCCGGCGTGGACGGTGCGGTGCGCCCCGGCCCGGTCGAGCAGCGCGATCGCCTCCGGGTGCCGGTCGGGCGGGAAGCCGATCTCCGGTCCGGCCAGGTCGAAGCCGACGACGCCGGCGTCGCGGTACCGCACGACCAGGCCGGCGACCTCCTCCCAGCGGTCGGCCTGCCGCATGGCGCACAGCAGCGCGCCCACGCCGATCGGGGTGCCGGCCGCGGCGGCCTCGGCGCTGCCCTGCGCGAAGCCGTCGAGGATCGCCTCGACCACCTCCTCGATCGGCGTGCCGCCCGTGGTGAGCAGCTCCGGCGCCATGCGCACCTCGGCGTACACGACGCCGTCGGCGGCCAGGTCGAGGGCGCACTCGCGGGCGACCCGGCGCACCGCGTCGGGCCGCTGCATCACCCCGACGGTGTGCGCGAACGTCTCCAGGTAGCGCACCAGCGAGCCGGAGTCGGCCGCCTGGCGGAACCACGTGCCCAGGGCCTCGGCGTCGCCGGCGGGCAGGTCGCGGTAGCCGGCCTCGTCGGCGAGCTCGAGCACCGTTTGCGGCCGCAGCCCGCCGTCGAGGTGGTCGTGCAGGAGGACCTTGGGGGCGCGGCGGAGGGCGTCGGCGTCGAGCGGGGCGGGCACCGCGACATTGTCGCCCTACCGGCCGGCACCGCCGCCACGTGCCGTCCCGCAGCGGCGCGGAGCCCTGGCCCCGTCCAGGGGCCCGCCCTGAGCTCGCGAAGGGTGGGGAGGACGGGGTCCTCCATTCGTCGCGGAGGCCTCCGGCCCCCACTCCTCGGCCTCACCGCGTTCCGCGGTCCTGCCAGCGGAAGGTCAGAACGCACAGGACCAGCCCGGCCACGCACCAGGCAGCAAGGACCAGCGCCACCCGGCCGAGCTCCCACGAACCGGCCGGCTCGGAGGCGGCGAGCGCGTCGGGCAGGAACACCGACCGCAGCCCCTGGGCCATCCACTTCACCGGGAACAGCGAGGCGAGGTCCTGCAGCCAGCCGGGCACCTGGTCGAAGGGCAGGAACACCCCGGACACGAACTCCAGGACCAGCGCGATCGGGGTGACGGTGGCCGACGCGGACCGCCCGTTGCGGGCCAACGAGGACACCGCGATGCCGAGCAGGGTGCAGGCGGCCGCGCCGAGCACCGTGACCCACACGAAGGTCAGCCAGTCCGCGCCCGCGGGCAGGTCGATGCCGTACACGGCGACGCCGACCAGCAGGAGCAGCGCGACCGTCACCGCGGTGACGGCGAGGACCTGCACGACCTTGCCCACGAAGTAGGCGCTCTTGGGCATCGGGGTGCCGGCCAGGCTCTTGAGCGTCCCGTCGGAGCGCTCCCCGGCGATGTGGATCGCCATGTTCTGCAGGCTGGCGCCGACCACCCCGGCGGTGATGACCCCGGCCATGAAGTACTGCGGGAAGTCCACGCCCGACCCGAGGTCGTAGTCGAGCACGGCGCCGAGCGCGAGCAGCAGCACGACGGGGAAGACGAGGGTGAAGACCACCGACTCCCGCTGCCGGAAGAACTCCTTGAGCTCCACGCCGGCGCGGGTGCGGTACACCCGGACCGGCGAGGGCAGCGCGGCCCGCCCCGGGGCCGTCGTCGTCACGACGACATCCCCTCGCCCCGCTCGGCCGCTCGCTCCGCTCCTCGCTCGCCGGCGCTCGCCGCGATGCCCACTCCCTGGGGCCTGCCGATCATCTGCAGGTACACGTCCTCCAACGTCGGGCGGCTGACCGCCAGGTCGGGCACCTCGCCGGGGAACCGGGCGGCGAGGTCCCGCACGAACGCGGTGGGGGTGGTGGTCTCGGCGCTGCGGCGGACGCCGCCCTCGGTCCAGCTGACGACGGCCGGCGCGGTCTCGCGGCCGCCGATCGCGGAGGGGACGGCGACCTCCGCCAGCCGGCCGTGGGCGAGCACGCCGACCCGGTCGGCCAGGGCCTCGGCCTCGTCGAGGTAGTGGGTGGTCAGCAGCATCGTCGTGCCCAGGTCGCGCAGCGAGCGGACCAGCGCCCAGAACTGCCGCCGCGCCTCCGGGTCGAAGCCGGTCGTGGGTTCGTCCAGGAACAGCAGCCGCGGCCGGCCGACGATGCCCAGCGCGACGTCGAACCGGCGCCGCTGGCCGCCGGAGAGGGTCCGCCCGCGGGCGCCGGCCTGCTCGGTGAGCCCGACCAGCTCGAGCACCTCCGCGGGGTCGCGGGGGTCGGCGTAGTAGGACGCGCGCGCCGCCAGTTGCTCGCGCACCGACAGCTGGCTGTCCCCGCCCCCGGACTGCAGGACGATCCCCAGGTCGGCCCGCCACCGGCGGCCGCCGCGCGCCGGGTCGACGCCGAGCACGCGCACCTCGCCGCCGTCGCGGGACCGGTAGCCCTCGAGCACCTCGACGGTCGTCGTCTTGCCGGCGCCGTTGGGGCCGAGCAGCGCGAAGATCTCCCCGCGCCGGATGTCGAGATCCAGCCCGTCGACGGCGGCCCGGTCGCCGTAGCGCTTCACCAGGCCGCGGACCGAGATCGCGGCGTCCGGGTCCAGCGGGTCACCGGGACGCGGCCGGTCGTCGGCCACGACGTGCGCGGACGTGCTCGTCACGAGGGTCCAGTGTTCCACCTCGGCACGGCGCCCCTGCGGGCCGCACCGGAGCCGTACACGTCCGCGGACGTGCACGCAGGGGCCTACGCCGAGATGCGGTCCAGCAGCAGCGGGAGCGGATCGTCGCCGGTGTCGACGCCGATCGCGCCCTCGAGCGCCTCCAGTGCCCGCGGGATGCGCGCGGGGTCGTCGGTGTGCAGCTCGAGCAGCGGCTGGCCCTCGGTCACCTGCTCGCCCACCGCCGCCGTCCAGGTGACGCCGGCCGCGGCCGACACCGGGTCCTCCTTGCGCGCCCGGCCGGCACCCAGGCGCCACGCGGCGACGCCGAGGGCGTAGGCGTCCAGCCGGGTCAGCGTGCCGGTGGCCGGAGCGGTGACCACGTGGCGCTCGGCCGGCCGGGGCAGCGGGGCGTCGGGGTCCCCGCCCTGCGCGGTGATCATCCGCCGCCACACGTCCATGGCCCGGCCGTCGGGCAGGGCGTCGGCGGGGTCGACGTCGGGACGCCCGGCCGCGGTGAGCATCTCCCGGGCCAGGGCCAGGGTCAGCTCGACGACGTCGGCCGGGCCGCCGCCGGCGAGGACCTCCACCGACTCGGCGACCTCGACGGCGTTGCCCGCGGCGCGGCCCAGCGGCCGGTCCATCGCGGTCACCAGGGCCACCGTGGTGACCCCCGCCGCCTCGCCGAGGCCGACCATCGTGCGGGCCAGCTCGCGGGAGGCCTCGGGGTCCTTCATGAACGCCCCGGACCCGGTCTTGACGTCGAGCACGAGCGCGTCGGCGCCCTCGGCGATCTTCTTGCTCATGATCGAGCTGGCGATCAGCGGGATCGACTCCACCGTCGCCGTCACGTCGCGCAGCGCGTAGAGCTTCTTGTCGGCCGGCGCGAGGTCGTGACCGGCCGCGCAGATGACCGCGCCCACCTCCGCCAGTTGGCGCAGGTAGGCCTCCTCGTGCACGTCGGCGCGCCAGCCCGGGATCGACTCGAGCTTGTCCAGCGTCCCGCCGGTGTGCCCCAGGCCCCGGCCCGACAGCTGCGGCACCGCCACGCCGCACGCGGCGACCAGGGGGGCCAGGGGCAGGGTGGTCTTGTCCCCGACGCCGCCGGTGGAGTGCTTGTCGGCGGTGGGCCGACCCAGCGAGGACAGGTCCTTGCGCTCACCCGAGTCGATCATGGCCTGCGTCCAGGCGGCGAGCTCGTCGCCGTCCATGCCGCGGAAGAACACCGCCATGAGCAGCGCGCTCATCTGCTCGTCGGAGACGGTGCCGTCGGTGTAGGCCCCGATCACCCAGCGGATCTGCTCGGGGGTGAGCCGGTGGCCGTCACGCTTGGCGCGCAGGACGTCGATCGCGTCGAACGCCGCCATCAGCCCTGCCCCCGCTCGGCTGCGGCGACCAGGTCCTCGGGACCGAAGGCGTCGGGCAGCACCTCGCGCATCGGGACGATGCCCAGCGAGACGGTCTCGATGAGCATGTCAGCGCCGCCGTGCTCCCACAGCAGCTGCCGGCAGCGCCCGCAGGGCATGAGCGGCTGCCCGTCGCCGCCGACGCAGGCCACCGCGACCAGCCGGCCGCCGCCGGTGCGGGCGAGGTCGCTGACCATCCCGCACTCGGCGCACAGCCCCAGCCCGTAGCTGGCGTTCTCGACGTTGCAGCCGGTGACCACCCGGCCGTCGTCGACCAGCCCGGCCACGCCCACGGGGAACCGCGAGTAGGGCGCGTAGGCGTGGGTCATGGCCTCCCGGGCCGCGCTGCGCAGCGCGTCCCAGTCGACGGTGTCGTCCACCCGCCCCACCACCCCGTCGCTCACCTAGTGCTCTCCTCTTCGATAGACGAGGCCGTCGGCCTTGGGCATCCGCAGTCTCTGGGAGGCCAGGGACAGCACCAGCAGGGTGGTCAGGTGGGGGGTGAAGAAGACGATCCCCTCGGGGAGTCGTTCGATCGTCAGGAAGCCCACCAGGCTCAGGGCGGCGAACACCCCCGCGATGGCGGCCACGAGCGGTCGTCCCCGCCTCACCTGCAGGACCGCCACCACGGCCAGCAGGACGGCGACCAGCAGGAGGAGCGCGACGACCGCCGTCCGGCTGCGCAGCTGGAGGGCGTCGGCGAAGCCGAACAGTCCGGCCCCTGCCGCCAGGCCGCCCGGCCTCCAGTTGCCGAAGATCAGGGCGGCCAGACCGATGAAGCCGCGCCCGCCGACCTGCCCCTCCCGGTAGATGTTGGCGATGAAGACCAGGAAGACGCCACCCAGCCCGGCCAGGGCCCCGGAGATCACCACCGCGATGTACTTGAGCCGGTAGACGGGCACGCCGAGGCTGTCGGCGGCAGCGGGGTTCTCGCCGCAGGCGCGCAGCCGGAGACCGAAGGCCGTCCGCCAGAGGACGAGGTAGGCGGCCGGGATCATGAGGACGGCGACCACGGTGAGGACGCCGACGCCGTTCGTCACCCCCCGGAGCAGGCCGGCGAGGTCGCTGACCAGGAACCAGCGCCGTTCCTCCAGCGCCCCCAGCAGGTCCGGCCCGGAGGAGAGCACGGGGAGGGAGAAGTCCGGGGGTTGACTCGACAGCGGCGGTGACTGGGCGGCACCACCACCGGCCGGGTTGTCGACGTAGAGCAGTTCCGACAGGAACCGCACGACACCGGCGGCGAGGATGTTGATCGCCACACCGGAGACGACGTGGTCGACACCGAAGGTCACCGTGGCCACCGCGTGCAGCAGGCCGCCGATCGCCCCGAACAGCAGCCCGCCGACGACGGCGGCGCCCCAGCCCCACTGGTAGCCGGCGAACCCGGCGCCCCAGGTGCCCAGGATCATCATCCCGTCCAGGCCGATGTTCACCACGCCGGCCCGCTCGGAGAACAGCCCGCCGAGCGCGGCGAGCGCGATGGGCACGGCCAGCAGCAGCGCAGCGGCGATGGTCGACGACGACGTCAGGGCCTGTTCCCCGGAGATGACCCGGACGGCGGAGACGACGACGAGGACCCCGAGCGCCAGCCACAGGAGTCGCCGGGACCGCCCACCACCGGTGAGCAGGTCGGTGACGGGGCCGCGACTGGGCCGGGTACCGGGTGTGCCGGTCGCGGTGCTCATGCTCGGGCTCCCTGCTGCTCACCGGGGACGGCGGGGTGCGGCCGCACCCCGCCGGGCCCACCGTCCGACGGACGGGTGCCGTCGGGGCCGCCGTCGCCGGAGGGCGGGGCGGCGGCCACCGCCCCGGCCCGCTCCGCCGAGCGGAGGGCCAGCCGGCGGGCGATCTCGTTGGCGATCACGACGGCGAGCACGATCGTGCCCTGGATGATCGTGACCACCGACGACGGGATGTCGGCGAACTGGAGCGGCAGGGCGGCGCGGTCGAGGAAGGCGAACAACAGCGCGGCCACCGCGATGCCCAGCGGACTGTTGCGGCCCAGCAGCGCCACCGCGATGCCGAGGAAGCCCAGTCCGGCGGTGAACTCGGTGCCGAACTCGTGGGTGTCCCCGAGCAGCTCGGGCAGGCCGATGAGACCGGCGACCGCGCCGGAGAGCAGCATCGTCTTGATCACCATGCCACTGGAGTCGACACCGCTGGCCCGTGCCGCCGACGGGGACAGACCGCTGGCCCGCAGGTCGAACCCGAACCGGGTCCGCTTGAGCACGACCGCGATCACCACGCCCACGACGATCGCGACGAGCATGAAGCCGTAGAGCTCAGAGCGGGGTTCTGCCAGGCCGAGCCCGGTGAGGATCCCGTTGAGCCCCGGGAACCAGCCCGACTCGGGGATGGTCCGGGTCGTCACGATCGACTGTCCCTCGGTGCTCCCGCGGAGGGGACCGGTGAGGAGGAACGACGCCGTCCCCAGGGCGATGAAGTTGAGCATGATCGAGCTGATGACCTCGCTCACGCCGCGGGTCACCTTGAGGACGCCGACGATGCCCGCCCACAGTGCCCCCACCAGCACGGCGACGACGATGATGAGCAGGACGTGCAGCGGCGCCGGCAGCGTGACGGCTGCGCCGACCGCCGCTGCGAGGATCGTGGCGAGCCGGTACTGGCCCTCGACGCCGATGTTGAACAGTCCCATCCGGAACGCGATGGACACCGCCAACCCGGCGAGGAACAGCGGGACCGCCCGGTTGAGGATCACCACGATCGACTGCACCTGCTGCGAGGGGGAGTCGCCGAGGTCGGTGATGACGCCGAGCGCCTCGATCGGGTCCTCCCCGATCAGCGCGACGATGATGCCCGAGACGACGAGCGCGACGACGAGCGCCAGCGCGGGCCCGAGGAGGGCCAACCCGAGGCGGCGGAGCCTGTTCACGCTGCACCCACCGCCGTCCGGGCCCCGGTCATGTACCCGCCCAGCTCCTCGGGGGTGACCCGAGCGGGATCGAGGGTGGCCACGAGGGAACCGCGCAGCATGACGTGCAGCGTGTCGGACAGACCGATGAGCTCGTCGAGGTCCGCGGAGACGAGCACGATCCCCAGCCCCTCCGCGCGGGCGTCCTTGAGCAGCTCCCAGATGGCCGCCTGCGCACCGATGTCGACACCGCGCGTGGGGTGCGCGGCGATCAGCAGCCGCGGATGGGCCTCCATCTCCCGGCCCACGA
The DNA here is from genome assembly GCF_054050195.1 of Geodermatophilus sp. SYSU D00710. Classification (NCBI taxonomy): domain Bacteria; kingdom Bacillati; phylum Actinomycetota; class Actinomycetes; order Geodermatophilales; family Geodermatophilaceae; genus Geodermatophilus; species Geodermatophilus sp. SYSU D00710. The sequence continues at coordinate 16,788 of NZ_JBJGYX010000069.1, read as the reverse complement.
TGAGCTTCTGCTGGTTGCCCCCGGACAGCGCGACGGCGAGGGTGTCCGGTCCCGGGGCGCGGACGTCGTACTGGCGCATGATGCGCTCGGTGTCCGAGCGCGCGCCGCGGCGGTCCAGGAACCAGCCCTTGACCGCCGGCGGCCGGGTCTGGTGGCCGAGGATGCGGTTCTCCCAGAGCGGGGCGTCGAGGAGCATGCCCTGGCGGTGCCGGTCCTCCGGGATGAACCCGACCCCGGCCTCGCGACGCGCACGGGTGGACCAGGCGGTGACGTCCTCGCCGGCCAGGGAGATCGTCCCGCCGGCGAGCCCCCGCAGGCCCATGACGGCCTCGACGAGCTCGGCCTGGCCGTTGCCCTCGACGCCGGCGATGCCGACGACCTCGCCCTCCCGGACGGTGAGGCTGACGTCGTCGACGACGGGGCGGCCATCCGCCGCCGTCACCGTCACGGAGGACAGCTGCAGCACCGGTGTCGCCCGCACCGTGGAGGTACGGGTCTCCGGTGTCGGCAGCTCGGAGCCGACCATCATCTCGGCCAGCTCGCGCGTGGAGGTGGTCCTGGGGTCGGCCGTACCGACCGTGGTGCCGCGGCGGATGACGGTGATCGAGTCGGCCACCCTGCGAACCTCGTCGAGCTTGTGCGAGATGAAGATGACCGTCAGGCCCTCTCGCTTGAGCTCGGCCAGGTTGCCGAACAGCTCGTCGACCTCCTGTGGCACGAGGACGGCGGTCGGCTCGTCGAGGATGAGGATGCGGGCGTCGCGGTAGAGCACCTTGGCGATCTCGACCCGCTGCCGGTCGCCGACGCCCAGGTCCTCCACGAGTGCGTCGGGACGCAGGCCCAGCCCGTAGCGGTCGGAGATCTCGGTGATCCGTCGGCGGGCCTCGGCCCGGTCCAGCCGGCCGCCGCGGGTGGGCTCGCTGCCCAGCACGACGTTCTCGAGGACGGTGAAGTTGTCGGCCAGCATGAAGTGCTGGTGCACCATGCCGATCCCCGCGGCGATCGCGTCGGCCGGGCTGCGGAAGGACACCTCGCGCCCGTGGACCAGGATCTCGCCCTCGTCGGGACGGTGCTCGCCGTAGAGGGTCTTCATCAACGTCGACTTGCCGGCGCCGTTCTCACCGACGATGGCGTGCACCTCACCGCGGCGGACCCGTAGCTCGATGTCCTTGTTCGCCACCACGCCGGGGAAGCGCTTGGTGATCCCCCGCAGCTCGACCGCCAGCGGCGCCTCTTCGCCGGCCCCGGTCGCGCCCTTGCTCAGGCTGGCCGGCTCACCGGCCGGGTTGCCTGCTGTGGCCATGATGGGCCCTTCCCTGTCGCTGCGGCCCGCGGGTGCGCGGGCTCGCCTCCACTCTGCTGCACCGGAGGCGCGGCATCGACCGCGCCCCTGCCGCCGCCACTCCGCCGGCGCGGGTGTCGACTGCGCATTCTGCCCACCTCCGCACCGGGCGGGTGCCCCCCTCAGCACGACGGCGGGTCCGGGGGGCGCTCCCCCGGACCCGCCGTGTGCGTGTGGTCGGTCAGCCGGCTCGCCGGCAGCCCGGCGTCACGGGGTGGTCGGGACCTCGATCTCGCCGTCGATGATCTGCTGCCGGTAGGTGTCCAGGTCGCCCTGGATGTCGTCGATGAAGCCACCGGTGGTGGCCAGGCCGACGCCGTCGCTCTCGAGGTCGTACAGGATGTCGGTGCCACCCTCGACGCTGCCGTCCACGAAGGAGCCGACGAAGGACAGCACGGCGTTGTCGACCCGCTTCAGCATCGAGGTCATGATCACGGCCTGCTGGGCCGGGTCGTCGACCGTCTGGTACTGGTCGGAGTCGACGCCGATCGCCCGGCCGCCCGCCTCCGCGGCGGCGGCGAAGACGCCGGTGCCGGAGCCGCCCGCGACCTGGAAGACGATGTCGGCACCCCCGGCGTACATGCCCTGCGCGAGGATCTCCGCGCGCGCCGGGTCGTTGAACCCCGTGAAGTCACCGGCGGGGGAGATGTACTGCGCGTCGATGGCGATGTTCGGGTTGACCGCGCGCGCCCCGGCCTGGTAGCCCGCCTGGAACGTCTGGATGAGCGGCACGTTGACGCCGCCGACGAACCCGATCCGGCCGGACTCGCTCTTCAGCGCGGCAGCGGCGCCGGCGAGGAAGGAGCCCTGCTCGGAGGCGAAGATCAGCCCGGTGACGTTGTCGCCCTTGCTGGTCCCGTCGGGCAGCTGGTAGGAGCCGTCGACCTGCGCGAACGTGGTGTCGGGGTACTCGGCCGCGACGTCGGCGATGATCGTGTCGTAGGCGAAGCCGACCGCGATGACCGGGTCGTACCCCTGCTCGGCGAGCTGGGCGAGCAGCTCGGCACGGTCGGAGCCGTCCTCGTTCGGCGTGACCTCGCGGTACTCGCCGCCGTACTCCTCGATGGCGGCCTCCGCGCCGGCGAAGGCGGAGTCGTTGAACGACCGGTCACCGCGCCCGATGGCGTCGTAGGCCAGGCCGATGCGCACCTCCTCCGCGCCGCCCTCGCCGCCACCGCCGCCGCTGCCGCTGTCGGGCTCGTCGCTGGCACAGGCGGCCAGGGCCATGCTGCCGGCGAGCAGCAGCGCCGCCACCTTCGTCTTCCGCGCTCGGCGCAAGAGGCACTCCTTCCTCGGGGGAGCTCCGCACAGACGGAGGGGAGCTCCCGGGGGTCCTTGGTCCGTCACGCCCGGGCTCCCCGGCCCGGCCGGCGACGCCGGACGCGTCGACTGGGCACGCTAACCGCGGTCGGCGCCCCGCCCGCCATGTCGGCGGCGGACCGAGATGCGATCGTTGCGAAGCAGCAGGCGGCCCGGAGGACCCGCCACCGCCGTCGCGCGCCCGCCCGGTGGGCCGGGCCAGGCGCACTAGCGTGGTCCCGTGCGGCGACAGCGGGAGACCCGGCGCCCCGTGCGGGCGCTGCTGGGCGCGCTGGTCGTGGCGGCGGGGCTGGGTGCCGGGGTCGCCACGGCGGCGCCGGCCGCGGCCGCTCCGGCCCCCCAGGCGCCGGTGTCCGAGGCGCCCCGGCCCACGGTCGACCCGGCCGCGCCGACGCCCACCGCGCCGCTGCCCGGTGGACCGCCGCAGGGGTACGGGCCCGGCGGCGTCACCGTCGGGGGGGAGCGGCTGGACACCCGCGGCACGGTCGTCGTCGACGGCGCCCCGCCGCTGCCCGACGGGATCGCCGCCGCGGGCTGGCTGGTGGCCGACGCCGGCACCGGCGACGTGCTGGCCGCCCGCGACCCGCACGGCCGCTACTACCCGGCGAGCACCCTCAAGACGCTGACGCTGCTCACCCTCGTCCACCGGCTGGACCCGGCTCTGGTGGTCGAGGGCACCGTCGAGGACGAGGCGATGGAGGGCAGCAAGGTCGGGATGGTCGCCGGCGGGCGCTATCCGGTGTCGCTGCTGTTCCAGGCGCTGGTCATGCAGTCGGGCAACGACGCGGCCAACGGGCTGGCCCGTGCAGCCGGCGGCGTGGAGGCCACCGTGGCCGCGATGAACGCCCGCGCGCTGGAGATGGGCGCCTTCGACACGGTGGCGGGCACGCCGTCGGGTCTCGACGTCGCCGGCCAGTCCTCCTCGCCCTACGACCTCGCGCTGTTCTTCCGGGCGCTGGTCGCCGACCCGGTCACCGCGGCCCTGCTGGTGACGCCGACCGCGCAGATGCCCGGGGTCGAGGGCCGCTCGACGGGCTTCGAGATCCAGAACGAGAACCCGCTGGCGGACTACCCGGGCGGGCTGGGCGGCAAGACGGGCTTCACCGACGCCGCCCGGCACACCTTCGTCACCGCCGCCGAGCGCGACGGCCGGCGGCTGGTGGTCAGCGTCATGGGCACCGAGAGAACCCCGCTGCGGGCCGCCGACCAGGCCGCGCGGCTGCTCGACTGGGGGTTCACCGTGCCGGCGTCGCTGGGTGGCGTCGGCAGGCTGGTCGGCTCGGCGGCCGAGGTCCCGGCTCCGTCGACGACCCCGGCCCCGGCGGCCACGCCGACCGCGGCGGCACCGGTGGCCGCGGGGCCCACCGGACCGGCTCCCGCGGCCGACGACGGCCCGCCGGCCCTCGGCGGGGTGGCCCTGGGCGCGGCCGCCGTCGCGGTCGTCGTCGCCACGGTCATCGGCGTGCGGCGGGCCGTGCGCCCGACCCCGCCGGCACCGGCACCTCCTCCGGCGCGACGGCGGGGACCGCCGGGGACAGGGACGGCAGGGTCGCGGTCCAGGCCGCGGTGAAGAAGGCGAACCTGGCCACCAGGTTGATCCAGACCAGGATGCCGACCGCGCCGCCGAACGCCGAGGCCGTGACGCTGCCGTCGATGAGGGTCAGGTAGAGCGCGCCGGCCAGCTTGAGCACCTCGAGGCCGACCGCGCCGAACAGCGCGCCGGGCAGCAGGCGCCGCAGCGGGAAGCCGGTCGCGGGGACCACCCGCAGCAGCCAGAGGAACACCAGCACGTCGGTGAGCAGCGCCAGCGCCAGGCCCAGCACGGTGGTGAGCACACCGAGGCCGGGGACGCCGGCCAGCCCGAGCAGGTCGAGGAACCAGGCGGTCGCCCGCGTGCCGACGCCGGTGAGCGCGAGGCTCGCCAGCCCGACCACCCCGAGCAGCAGCAGGGCCACGAGGTCCTGCAGGTTGTCCCGGAGGAACTCGGGCTCGTCGGCGCGCCCCTTCCAGATGCGCTCCATGCCGATGCGGAGCTTGTCCATGGCGCGCAGGCCGGCGTACAGGACACCGGCGAGGCCGACCAGGCCGGTGATGCCCGCCGAGCCCACCGCCGAGCGCAGCTCCCCCACGATCTGGCGGCCGGTCGAGCCGGGGAACGCCTCGCGGATGGCGGTGTAGAGCTCCTTCTGCAGCAGCGCGTCACCGGAGAGGACCAGCGCGATGACCGACGCGACCAGCAGCAGGACGGGGAACAGGCCGAGGAAGACGAAGTAGGTGACGCCGGCGGCCATGAGGTCGCCCTGGGTGCGCCGGTAGCGGCCTCCGGCCCGCGCCAGGTGGTCGAACCACGACAGCCGGCCGCGGAGCCGCCCGACGCCCGCGGTGATCCGGGGGCCCACCCCGGCAAGGCGGGCCCAGGGCGCGCGGACGGCGTCGCCGGCCCGCAGCCGGTCGTCCCGAGGTGCACCCACTCCGCCCAGTCTGGGGTCGAGTGCACCGGGCCGCCCGGTGACGTGCTGTGGCCCCGTCCCGGGGCCCGCCCTGAGCCTGCGAAGGGTGGGGAGGACAGGGTCCTCCCACTGCAGGGTCCCGCCGCGAGCCTGCGAGTGGCGGGGGGCAGGAGGGTCCTCCGTCAGCGGTACGGCGGTCCGGTCAGCGGGTACTCGCGCGCGACCGCCCAGGTGCCGGCCGGCGTCTGCTCGAACTCGGTGAACGACTCGACCCGGAACTCCGCGGTCAGGTCGGCCAGGCCGCTGTAGGCGAGGTCGAGCATGTCCTCCGGGACGTCGTGGGCCACGGTGACGTGCGGGTGGTACGGGAAGGACAGCGTCCGGGTCAGCGGCCCGGTGCGGACGTCGGAGGCCAGCAGCTCGCAGTTGCCGATGCCCTTGGCGACGGCGACGAAGACGACGTCGCTGACCGGGGTGAAGGTGCCGGTGCCCGACAGGTGCATCTCGAAGGGCGGGTGGGCCGCGGCGACCCGTGTCAGGTGCTCGGTGATCGCGGGCCGGTCGGTGCAGGGCACCTCGGTGGGCGGCAGCAGCGTCACGTGCGGGGGGACGAGCGTGGCCTGGGCGTCGCCGACCTTGGTCCGCCAGTCGACGAGCACCTGCGCCCACGGCTCGGGGACGGGCACCAGCACCCCGACGACGGAGGTCTGCGGCGGCGGCGTCGAGCTGCGCGGGACGAAGGTGTCGTCGTTCACGACGCCGCTCCCGCAGGGGGCAGGAAGCCGACCCGGTCGTAGACGGTGCGCACCGTCCGCGCGGCGACCTCGCGGGCCCGGGCCGCGCCGGCGGCCAGCAGCCGCTCGAGCTCGGCGCGGTCGTCGAGCAGCTCCTGGGTGCGCTCGCGCACCGGGGTGACGAACTCGGTGACGACCTCGGCGAGCTCCTTCTTCAGGTCGCCGTAGCCGCGGCCGGCGAAGCGCTCCTCCAGCTCGGGCACGGCGGTGCCCGACAGCGCGCTGTGGATGGCCAGCAGGTTGGTGACCCCCGGCTTGCCCACCGGGTCGGCGACCACCTCGCGGCCGGTGTCGGTGACCGCCGAGCGGATCTTCTTCGCCGTCACCTTCGGGTCGTCGAGCAGGAAGACGCAGCCGGCCGGGGGCAGGCTCTTGCTCATCTTCTTCTCCGGCGACTGCAGGTCGAGGATCCGCGCCGCGCCCTGCGGGATGCGGGCGGCGGGCACGGTGAACGTCTCACCGAAACGGCCGTTGAAGCGGGTGGCGAGGTCGCGGGTCAGCTCCAGGTGCTGGCGCTGGTCCTCGCCCACCGGGACCTCGTCGGCCTGGTAGACGAGGATGTCGGCGGCCTGCAGGACGGGGTAGGTGAACAGCCCCACCGAGGAGCCCGCCGCACCCTCGCGCTGGCTCTTGTCCTTGAACTGCGTCATCCGGCTGGCCTCGCCGAAGCGGGCCACGCACTCGAGCACCCACGACAGCTGCACGTGCTCGGGGACGTGGCTCTGCACGAACAGCGCGCTGCGCTGCGGGTCGACGCCGAGCGCCAGCAGTTGGGCCGCCGAGACCAGGGTGCGGCGGCGCAGCTCCTGCGGGTCCCACTCCATGGTGATCGCGTGCAGGTCGACGACGCAGTAGAACGCCTCGGCCGTCTCCTGCAGCGCGACCCACTGCCGCAGCGCACCCAGGTAGTTGCCGAGGTGGAACGAGTCCGCCGTCGGCTGGATGCCGGAGAGCACACGGGGAAGGGGCACGGCGGCCATCAAACCAGCCGCGGCTCAGCCGACCGGTGCGCCGCTGCGCACGTCGTCGGCCGCCGTCCCGGACACGCCGGGGAGGACGTCGTCGAGCGCCTCGAGGAAGACGTCGTCCTCCTCTGGCGTCCCGACGGTGACCCGCAGCCCCTCGCCGGCGAAGGGGCGGGTGATGACCCCGCGCCCCTCCAGCGCCCGGGCGACCGCGGCGGTCGGCTCCCCCAGCGGGAGCCACACGAAGTTGGCCTGGCTGTCGGGGACCTCCAGCCCCCGGTCGCGCAGTGCGGCGGTGAGCCGGTCGCGCTCGGCGACGACGGCGGCCACCCGGCGGGCGACCTCCTCCTGGCTCTGCAGCGCCGCGACGGCGGCCGCCTGGGCCAGCGTGGAGACGCTGAAGGGCACGTGGGTGCGGCGGACGGCGTCGGCGACGGCGGGGTCCTCGGCGACGAGGTAGCCGACCCGCAGCCCGGCCAGGCCCCAGGCCTTGGAGAACGTGCGCAGCACGGCGACGTTCGGCCTGCCGCGCATCACCTCGAGCCCGTCGGGGACGTCGGGGTCGGTGACGAACTCGCGGTAGGCCTCGTCGAGCACGACGAGCACCGACTCCGGCACCCGGTCGAGGAAGCGCTCGAGCTCCGCGCGGCGCACCGCCGTCCCGGTGGGGTTGTTCGGGTTGCACACGAACAGCAGCCGGGTGTCGTCGTCGACCACGGCGGCGAGGCCGTCGAGGTCGTGGGTGTCGGGCGAGCCGCCCGGCCGCGAGGGCACCAGGGGCACCTGCAGGCTGCGGGCGCCGGCCACCTGCGCGAGCAGCGGGTACATCTCGAACGAGCGCCACGCGAAGGCGATCGCCGTCCCGGGGTCGTTGAACGACTGGGCGAGCTGCTGGCAGAGCATCACCGCCCCGCAGCCGGGGACGACCTGCGCCGGGTCGACGCCGTAGTGGCCGGCCAGCGCCCGGGTCAGCACGGCGGCGCCGTTGTCGGGGTAGCGGTGGGTCTCCCCCGCGGTCGTGGCCAGGGCCTGGACGACGGCCGGCAGCGGCGGGAACGGGACCTCGTTGCTGGCCAGCTTGACAGCACGGTGGACACCGAGCTCCCGCGCCAGGTCGGCGGGGTTGCGGCCCGGCTTGTAGGCCGGCAGTGCCTGGACGGCCGGACGTGCACTCACCACGGGTCAGTCCTCCGGCGCACCCGGTGCTCCCGGGCGCGGGCTCCTAGGGTGGCCCCATGCGCGTTCTCGTCGCCGGTGGGGCCGGCTACATCGGCAGCGTAGTCACCGCTGCCCTCCTCGCGGGCGACCACGAGGTCATCGTGCTCGACGACCTGTCGACCGGGCACGCCGACGCCGTCCCGGAGGGCGCCCGGTTCGTGCAGGCCACCCTGCAGGGGTCGGCGCCGGTGCTGGCCGACGTCCGTCCCGAGGCGGTGCTGCACTTCGCGGCCAAGAGCCTGGTGGGGGAGTCGCAGGTGCGGCCGGAGCTCTACTGGGAGCACAACGTCGGCGGGTCGCTGGCGCTGCTCGAGGCGATGCGGGCGGTCGACTGCCGGCGGATCGTCTTCTCCTCGACCGCGGCCACCTACGGCGAGCCCGAGCAGGTCCCGATCCGCGAGGACGCGCCCACCCGGCCGACCAACACCTACGGCGCCACCAAGCTCGCCGTCGACGCGATGCTGACCTCGTACGCGACCGCGTACGACTTCGCGGCGGTGAGCCTGCGCTACTTCAACGTGGCCGGCGCCGCGTACGGCCTGGGCGAGCGGCACACCACCGAGACCCACCTCATCCCGATCGCGCTGCAGGTCGCGGCCGGGAAGCGCGAGGCGATGACGATCTACGGCGAGGACTACCCGACGCCCGACGGCACCTGCATCCGCGACTACATCCACGTCTCCGACCTCGCCGACGCGCACCTGCTCGCGCTGACCGCCCCGGAGCCGGGCGAGCACCGGGTCTACAACCTGGGCAACGGCACCGGGTTCTCGGTGCAGCAGGTGGTCGACGCCGTCCGCGAGGTCACCGGCCACCCGGTGCCGGTGCAGGTCGGCGAGCGGCGGGCCGGCGACCCGGCGCAGCTGGTGGCCTCCAGCGACCGCATCCGCGCCGACCTCGGCTGGACGCCGCAGCACCCGGACCTGACCGGGATCGTGCGCGCCGCCTGGGAGGTCGCGCAGGCCCGCGGCCAGGCATAGGAAGCGATACCCACGTCGAGGCGGCCCGGACGTGGGTATCGCTTCCTATGCCTCGACGTCTGCAGCGGGGGCCGGGTCGGGGGCGCGGCTGACCGACAGGCGCGCGATCCGCCGCCCGTCGAGCTCGGTGACGGTGAGCGTGCGGCCCTCGACCTCCACGGCGTCGCCGGCCTCCGGGATCCGGCCGAGCTCGGCGAGCACGTAGCCGGCGACCGTCTCGTAGGGCCCCTCGGGCAGGCGCAGCCCGGTGGCCTCGGCGAAGTCGTCGAGGTTGAGCAGCCCGTCGACCTCGTGCGGGCCGCCGGGCCGCTCATCGCCGTCGGGCGCGACCTCCTCGTCGTACTCGTCGTAGATCTCGCCGATGACCTCCTCGATGAGGTCCTCGAGGCTGACGATCCCGTCGGTGCCGCCGTACTCGTCGACGACGATCGCCAGGTGCTGGTTCTCCCGGCGCATCTCCGACAGGGCGGTGAGCACGCCCGCGGTGCCGGGCAGCCGCTTGACCTCGCGGGCCAGGTCGCCCACGGTGGCCGCCCGCCCGGCGGGGTGGGAGGGCAGCAACAGGTCGCGCACGTGCACGAACCCGACGACGTCGTCCTGGTCGCGGCCGGTGACCGGGTAGCGCGACCAGCCGGACTCGGCGACCTGCCGGGCGGCCCGGCTGACCGTGGTCGAGGCGTCGAGGAACTCGACCTCGGTGCGCGGCGTCATCACCTCGCGGACCTCCCGGTCGCCGGCCCGGAACACCTCGTCGATCAGCTTGCGCTCGTCGCTGCTCAGCGACTCGTGGGCCGCGACCAGGTCGCGCAGCTCCTCCTGGCTGATCGCCTCGCCGCTGGCCCTCGGGTCCCCGCCGAGCAGCCGCACGAGCACGTTGGTCGACGCCGACAGCAGCCAGATGACCGGGCGGGACAGCCGGGCGATGGTGTTCAGCGGGCGGGCCACCAGCAGCGCGAAGCCCTCGGCGCGCTGCAGCGCCAGCCGCTTGGGGGTCAGCTCGCCGACCACGAGCGACACGTAGCTGATGACCAGGGTGATCAGCACGAGGGCGAGGGTGTCGGCCATCCCCTCCCCCAGCCCGCGGGAGACCAGCCAGTCGCCGAACGGCTCGGCCAGCGTGCTGGCGCCGAAGGCCGCCGACAGGAAGCCGGCGAGGGTGACGCCCACCTGGACGGCGGCGAGGAACCGGTTGGGGTCGCCGAGCAGCCGGGCCAGGGCGGCGCCCCGGCGGCCGCGCTCGGACAGCGCGCGGACCTGCGCCTCCCGCAGTGAGACCAGCGCGATCTCCGCGCCGGCGAAGAAGCCGCCGACCAGCACGAAGACGACGACGAGGACGATGTCGAGCCAGACGTCGCTCACCGCGGTGTGCTCCTCGCGTCTCGGGGTGGGCGGGCGTGCCCATGCTCCTAGGGCCGGCCACGGGAGTGGCGGGTGGGGTTCGTGGTGTGACGTCGGTCACCCCACCCTGTCGGGTGATCTCGGGCTACGGCTACTCTCGCCGAAGTCACACATAGCAACTTGTCGACTTCGTGAGGTAACCACGTGCGCCACCGCCGGCCTTCCCCGCCGCCTGCCCGCCCCGCCGCCGCCCGACGGCGGGCCCGGACGCCGCGGGTGCGGACGCTGCTCGGCCGCCGGGTCCTGCCGGTGCTGGTGGTCGTCCTCGCGGTGGCCGGCATCGTGCTGGTCGTCCCGCTCATGGCGGCCGGCCGCGGTGGGCTGTCGACGGTCGAGTCCGGGGTCACCTCGGCGGCGGCCGGGACCTCCCCGCGCACCGGTGTGGTGCGGATGGGCGTCGACGGCGAGCCGGCGCCCGGGACGACCACGGTCCCGGGTGCGCCGGGCACCACCGGGGGTGGGTCGTCGACCGGCGCGCCGTCCGACGCGCCGACGGCGGAGGCGCCGTCCCCGGACGCGCCGTCCCCGGATGCGCCGTCCCCGGATGCGCCGTCTTCGGACACGTCGTCGCCGGATGCGCCCTCGCCGGACGCGCCGTCGCCGGAGACCTCGTCGGAGGCACCGTCCCCGACGGCGGGCAACCCGTCCGCGGGGTCGTCGTCCCCGAGCTCGGCCGCTGCCGGGTCGCCGTCTGCCGCGGGATCGCCGTCTGCCGAGTCGTCTGCCGAGTCGTCCGCCGCGGGGTCGCCGTCCGCCGCGGGGACCACCACCGCGACGCCGAGCACGACCCGCTCCGCGCCTGCCCCGGTGGCGGCCGCGGCCCCGGCCGCCCCGAGCACCGAGGCCGCGGTCCTGCAGCTGGTCAACCAGGCCCGCGCGGCGGCCGGCTGCGGTGCCGTGACCGCCGACCCGGCGCTGGCCGCGGTGGCCCGGGCCCACAGCGCCGACATGCGCGACCGCGACTTCTTCTCCCACACCACGCCCGAGGGGCTCTCCCCCTTCGACCGGGCCGAGGCCGCCGGGATCTCCTACGCGCGGGCGGAGAACATCGCCTACGGCCAGCCCGACCCCGCCGCGGTGATGGACGCCTGGATGGACAGCGCCGGGCACCGGGCGAACATCCTCGACTGCTCGCTGACGAAGCTCGGCGTGGGCGTCGCCGACGGGACCGGCGGCCCCAGGTGGACCCAGCTCTTAGGCGCCTGACCGCTCACCGCGTGAGCGCCGCGGCCACGCGGGCGACCACCGCGTCCGGTTCGCGCAGGTCGGCAGCGGTCACGAACGCCACCCGCCAGCCCGCGGCGGTGAGCCTGGTGAGCCTCCGCCGGTCCCGCGCCAGCTGACCGGGCTCCCCGTGCCAGGCGCCGTCGTACTCCACGGCCAGCCGGTGCTCGGGGAGGGCGAGGTCGACGCGCGCGACGAAGGCGCCGCCGGGGTCCCGGACGGTGTACTGCGGCACCGCGCTCAGCCCGGCCAGCGCGAGGAGCACGCGCACCCGGGACTCCGGCAGGGACCCGGCGCGCGGGTCGGCCAGCTCCACCGCCCGCCTCGCCGGCTGCGCCCCTCGCGGCGACGGCGGCGTGTCCAGCGACCGGCGCAGCTCCGGCACGGGCGACGACGCCCCGTGCGAGCAGGACGTCGATGGCCGCCGCCGCGGTGAGTGGCTCCGTCCGGGCGATGTCGAGTGCCGTCCGGGTCCCCCTGGTGCTCGGGATCCGGCACACCCGGACGACGTCGGCGTGGACCCCCCGGTAGGGCCGACGCCAGACGCTGCTGCGGAGGGCGGACGGGGTCAGCAGGCCGGCGGTGAGGACGTCCCGCGAGCGGAACACACGACCGCGGAGGACGTCGGGTCGCCGGGGCGTGGGCACCGGGCGAGCCTGCCGCGAGCCGGCGGTGGGGCGCTCTGGCTGTCCACGGGCCGCAACTGCGGGGAACACGTCGCTGCCGTGCCGGCCTGGACGACGACTTCCCCGCAGTTGTGCAGGTGATCCCACCCCCGGACGCACGACGGCCCCCTCACCACGAGGGTGAGGGGGCCGCCCGGGCCGGCGAGCGTCAGGCCATGGCCTTCTGCAGGTTGGTGTCGATGGCCGCCAGGAAGTCCTGGGTGGTCAGCCACGGCTGGTCCTTGCTGATCAGCAGCGCGAGGTCCTTGGTCATCTGACCGCCCTCGACGGTGTCGATGCAGACCTTCTCCAGGGTCTCGGCGAACCGGGTGACCTCGGGGGTGTCGTCGAGCTTGCCGCGGTGGGCCAGGCCCCGGGTCCAGGCGAAGATCGACGCGATCGGGTTGGTCGAGGTCTCCTTGCCCTGCTGGTGCTGGCGGTAGTGCCGGGTCACCGTGCCGTGGGCGGCCTCGGCCTCGACCGTGCGGCCGTCGGGGGTCATGAGCACCGAGGTCATGAGGCCCAGCGAGCCGAAGCCCTGCGCCACGGTGTCGGACTGGACGTCGCCGTCGTAGTTCTTGCACGCCCAGACGTAGCCGCCCTCCCACTTGAGGGACGCGGCGACCATGTCGTCGATGAGCCGGTGCTCGTAGGTGATCCCGGCCTTCTCGAACTGGTCCTCGAACTCGGTCTCGAAGACCTCGGCGAAGACGTCCTTGAACCGGCCGTCGTAGGCCTTGAGGATCGTGTTCTTCGTCGACAGGTACACCGGGTAGCCCCGCTGCAGGCCGTAGTTCATCGAGGCGCGGGCGAAGTCGCGGATCGACTCGTCGAGGTTGTACATCGCCAGCGCGACGCCGGCGCCGGGCGCCTGGAAGACCTCGTGCTCGATCGGCGCGGACCCGTCCTTCGGGGTGAAGGTCACCGTCAGGGTGCCCTCGCCGGGGAAGCGGAAGTCGGTGGCGCGGTACTGGTCGCCGAAGGCGTGACGGCCGACGATGATCGGCTTGGTCCAGCCGGGCACCAGCCGCGGCACGTTCTGCATGATGATCGGCTCGCGGAAGATGACGCCGCCGAGGATGTTGCGGATCGTCCCGTTCGGGGAGCGCCACATCTTCTTGAGGCCGAACTCCTCGACCCGCGCCTCGTCCGGGGTGATGGTGGCGCACTTGACGCCGACGCCGTGCTGCTTGATGGCGTTGGCGGAGTCGATGGTGACCTGGTCGTCGGTGGCGTCGCGGTGCTCGATGCCCAGGTCGTAGTACTCCAGGTTGACGTCGAGGTAGGGCAGGATCAGCTGGTCCTTGATGAACTGCCAGATGATCCGGGTCATCTCGTCGCCGTCGAGCTCGACGACGGTGCCCTCGACCTTGATCTTGCTCACGTCAGACATTCCCTCTCATGCAGCTCCGGCCCGTCGGACCGGACGTCGGTCAGGTGTCGCCGCCTCACATGTCGGCGACGTCGGCCTGCTTCGCTCGCACGGCCTCGGCGGCCTCGCGCAGGCCGGACAGCTCGCTCTCGGTCAGGTCCCCCTCGACGACCCGGCGCACACCCTCCCGCCCGATCTCGGCCTCCACGCCGAGGTAGACGCCGGAGATGCCGTACTCGCCGTCGACCCAGGCGCACACGGGCATGACCGCACCCGAGTCCTCGATGACGGCACGCGCCATGCGGGCGGCGGCGGCCGACGGCGCGTAGTACGCCGACCCGGTCTTGAGCAGCGCCACCACCTCGGCGCCGCCGTTGCGGGTGCGGTCGACCAGGTGCTCGATGCGGTCGGCCGCCAGCACGTCGGCCAGCGGCTTGCCGTCGACGGTGCAGCGCGAGGGCACCGGCACCATCGTGTCGCCGTGCGAGCCGAGGGTCAGCGTCTGCACCGAGGACACCGGTACGCCGAGCTCCTCGGCGACGTTGTTGCTGAACCGCGCGGTGTCGAGCATTCCCGCCTGGCCCATGACGCGCTGGCGCGGGAAGCCGGTGGCCAGCTGCGCCAGCGCGGTCATCTCGTCGAGCGGGTTGGACACCACGATGACGACGGCGTCGGGCGAGGTCCGGGCGACGTTCTCCGCGACCTGCCGGACGATCTTGGCGTTGGTCTCGATGAGGTCCATGCGGCTCATGCCGGGCTTGCGGGGCAGGCCGGCGGTGATCACGACGACGTCGGACCCCTCGGTGCCCTCGTAGGAGCCCCCGCCGACGCCGACGACCTTCGTCTCGAAGCCCTCGATCGGGCGTGACTGGTTGATGTCGAGGGCCAGGCCCTCGGGCTTGCCCTCGACGATGTCGGTGAGCACGACCGTCTCGAAGACGTCGTACTCCGCCAGTCGCAGGGCGGTGGTGGAGCCGTAGAAGCCGGCACCGACGACGGTGACCTTGCCGTTCCTGGGCTGCTCTGCCATGGGCGTCAACCTAGACCGGCCCCCGGGTGGCCGCGCCCGCGGGCCGGGGGCTCAGCTGCCCGGGACCAGGATGCTGAGGACGGCCAGCGCGGCACCGGCGCCGGCCATGAGGACGACGTCGACCGGGCGGCTGCGGACGGCGAGGAAGCCCACCCGCCGGACGGGCAGGACCAGCCGCAGCACGCCGGCCCCGACGAGCGCGAGCGCGACGACCAGCAGCCCCCGCCGCCAGTGCTCGAGCGCGACCATCCCCAGCCCGACCGCGACCGCGACCAGCACCGCGAACAGCGGGAGCTGGCGCAGCAGGCCGGCCAGGAACGGCCGGCGGGTGTAGAGCGGGGGTCGGGTCGTCAAGCGGTGAGCACCTCGTCCGCGGCCGCCCGCTCGGCGGCCAGCACCACGTTCTGCAGGAGCATCGCCCGGGTCATCGGCCCGACGCCGCCGGGGTTGGGCGCCACGTGCCCGGCCACCTCGGCGACGTCCGCGGCGACGTCGCCGGCGATCTTCCCGTCGACCCGGCTGACGCCCACGTCGAGCACCGCGGCGCCCGGCTTGACCACGTCCGCGCTGACCAGCCCCGGGACGCCGGCCGCGGCGACCACGACGTCGGCGGCGCGGAGGTGCGCGGCGAGGTCGCGCGTGCCGGTGTGGCAGAGGGTCACGGTGGCGTTCTCGGTGCGGCGGGTCAGCAGCAGCCCGAGCGGGCGGCCGACGGTGATGCCGCGCCCCACCACGACCACCTCGGCGCCGGCGATGGGGACGTCGAAGCGGCGCAGCAGCTCGACGATGCCGACCGGCGTGCACGGCAGCGGTCCGTCGACGCCGAGCACGAGCCGGCCCAGGTTGACCGGGTGCAGGCCGTCGGCGTCCTTGGCCGGGTCGATCGCCTCGAGGACGGCGTACTCGTCGACCTGGCGCGGCAGGGGCAGCTGGACGATGTAGCCGGTGCAGGCCGGGTCGGCGTTGAGCTCCTCGACGACGGCGAGCACGTCGGCGAGGGTGGCGGTGGCCGGCAGCTCGCGCTGGATGCTGGCGATGCCGACCTGCGCGCAGTCCGAGTGCTTGGCGTTGACGTACCAGCGGCTGCCCGGGTCGTCGCCGACCAGCAGCGTGCCGAGCCCGGGCCGGTGCCCGGCCGCGGTGAGGGCCGCGACCCGCGCGGTCAGCTCCTGGCGGATGGTCGCTGCGGTGGCCTTGCCGTCGAGGATCGTCGCGGGCACCCGCCCAGTGTGCCGGAGCCGGCGACGGACGAGGCCGCGCGGCCCTACCCTCGCGGCGAGGGCCCGTCGCCGTCCCGGACACCGAGGAGAGCAGATGACCGAGCGCGACCCGTCCACCCGCGCGATGCCGGCCGGGCAGCCCGGCGACTGGCGGGAGCAGACGACGCCGGGACTCTCCCCGGTGGGTGGCGCCTCCGCCGCGGGCCCGGGCGGCTACGGCCAGCCCGGCGCCGGGGGCCACGGCCAGCCGGGGGCCGGCGGGTACGGCCAGCCCGCCCCGGGCGGGTACGGCGGGCCGGGCTCGTACACGCAGCCGGACTACTCGAGCAAACCGGTGGCGGTCCGCGGTCCCGCCTCCCTGGCCGGGCTGCTGCTGATCCTGGCCGGCATCGCCGCCGGGATCAGCCTGGCGCTGCGCTGGCTGGCCGCGGAGAACGACCTCGGCTGGGACCTCGTGCGCCGGGGGTTCGACGAGCTGGGGAGCGGGTTCGGCACGCTGGTCGACACCGGCTTCTGGCAGCCGCTCGCCGTCGTCCTCGGCGGCGGGGTGCTGTTCCTGCTCGGCATCCTGATGTGGCTGCCGGCGCGCTCCCACCGCTTCCTCGGCGTCCTCGCCCTCGCCGTGAGCGCCCTGGCGCTCGCCGCGGTGCTCGTCCCGCTGTCGCAGGAGGGGTGGGAGCCCGACGAGTTCCGGCTGGGCTTCTGGTTCGCCTGCGCGGTCGGCGTCCTGGGCCTGCTCGGCGCCCTCAAGGCGATGCTGACCGGCCGGAAGTACCGGTGAGGTGTCCGTGCACTTCCGCGGAAGTGCAC
>NZ_JBJGYX010000068.1:0-27919 GCF_054050195.1 Geodermatophilus sp. SYSU D00710 | reverse complement strand
CCCCCCCCCCCCCCCCCCCGCCCCCCCCCCCCCCCCCCCCCCCCCCCCCCCCCCCCCCCCCCCGCGCCCCCCCCCCCCCCCCCCCCCCCCCCCCCCCCCGGTCCGTCGTCGGGGAGGGGTCAGGCGGCGCGGCCTCCTGGTCGGGCCGCCCGCAGCACCCGGTCGACCAGGTCCTGGGTGAGGTCGGCACGCACGTCGGCCGGCACGGGCAGCCCGCTGTCGGTGTACCAGTCGGGCGTGGCCTCGGGGTGCGGCCCCACGACGCCGACCGCGCCGCGGCCGAAGGGGGCGACGACCGCGGCGGGCAGCCCGTTGCCGTAGGTGGCGAGCACCTCGGCCGGGCCCCGGGCGGGGTCCAGGTCGAACCACGGACCGTCCTGGAAGAAGACCCGGCGGCGGTGTCCGGCCCAGTCGAGCTCCACCAGGCTGTCGCCGTCGTGGTCCGGCCGCGCGCCGGGTGAGGAGATGAAGCGGTCGGTGTCGCCGGGCAGCAGGCCGAAGCCGGGGGTCTCGCCCGCCAGGTAGCCGCCCAGGCAGAAGCCGAGGTAGCCGCCGCCGGACCGGACGAACTCCCGGATGGTGTCCGCCGAGCGCCGCAGCTTCCGGTGCGCCGCCCGCAGCGTCCCGCCGCCGGGCTGGGCGTAGAGCCGGGCGCCGGCGAGCACGTCGGGCTCGAGCGGGAGCTCCTCACGCGGTCCGACGAAACGGACCTCCAGGTCCCACCGGCTCCGGCGCAGCGCGGCGACGACCGCCTCCGGGCACCCCGGGGTCGAGGCCGGTCCGCGGTAGACCAGCGCCAGGTCGCGGCCGGGAGGCCGGCCCGCCTCAGGCGGCGGCACCGGCCTTCTCCCGGCGCCCGGCCAGCACCCGTCGCCGGACCGCCCCCGTCGCCCGGGCCACGATGTCCTCGAGCGGACCGCGCGCGTGGGCGCGGCTCCAGGCGAACGCGAAGGCGACCAGGACCAGGACCTGGAGCAGCAGGGAGGCCAGGTCGTCGTCCGGCATGAACGGCGAGCTGAGCAGCAGCAGGTGCAGGGAGTACAGGGTCAGGGTCATGCTGCCCGCGACGGCGAGCGGTCGCAGCAGGCCGGTCGTCATCCGCCCGAGCAGCAGGCACACCCCGAGGACCGCCAGGCCGACCCCGATGGTGAACAGCAGGTCCAGCGGGGTGCTCGAGTGCGGCGCGACCGTGGCGAGCCACCACCCGGTGTCCGACGGTGTGGTGCCCGCGGGGCCCCAGGCCAGCAGGTCCGTGTACTGCTCCTGGGTCAGGGACTGCAGCGCCACCTCCTCGAGGTCGGCGCGCCCGCCGAGGACGTCGAGGAGCACCCACGACGTGACCTGGGCGGCCACCGCGAGGGCAGTCCCGGCGAGCGCGAGGGTGACGGCGGTGCGGCGGGAGGAGAGCGCCGCCCGGCCCACGGCGAGCCCGACGCAGAGGTAGGCCAGCCACGGCAGCGCGGGGTAGGTCCCGGTCAGCGCCAGCTCGGTGAGCACGCCCACCGGGTCCGAGGCGAGCTGCCCGAAGGTCGTGTTGGGGGCGGTCACCCGCTCGCTGCCCGATCGCAGGACGTGGCTGAGCACCGGCATCCCGAGCACGATGGCGCCGGCCACCAGGACGAGGGCGCGGACCGACAGCGACAGCAGCGGGATGGCCAGCAGGAACAGCAACGCGTAGTACGGCAGGATCACCCCGGCCAGGTTCCGCGGGACGACGGCCCCGAGGGTGAGACCCACGGCGCCGATGAGCAGGGCCCGCACGACGAGCGAGCTCGCGTTGGCCGCCCAGAGCCGGCCGTGCGGCTGCTCGCGTCGGCCACTGGCGAAGGCGACGCCCACGCCGGCGAGCAGGGCGAACAGCGCTGCGGACTTGCCCGCCGCCAGGGTCCACGTCAGGGAGGGGTTGTTCCCGTCGGCGGCGACCGGGTCCATCACGTGGACGGCCATCATGCCCAGCAGGGCGACCCCGCGCGCAGCGTCGATCCCGATCAGCCGCGAGCCGGACCGCCGGCCCGCCGTCGCCGGGGTGCCGGAGGCGTCCCCGGGCGGGGCCGGGTCGCAGGCGTGGGCCAGGGGGGATGCCCCGGACCGGCCCGCCGGAGTCGTCACGAGGTCGCGCTGCCCCTCGGCGCTGGTCGTCATCGCCGGCCCTCCCCCGCCGTCGACAGCCGGTGGGCCTGGCGCGGCTGTGCGGCGACCGGGGCGCGGCCGACCTTCTGGGCCGGGATGCCGCACCAGGTGGTCTCCCGGGGCAGCACCTCACCCTTCATCGCCAGGGACAGCGCGGCGAGCGTGGCGTCCTCCTCGACGACGGAGTCGTACAGGACGACGGCCTTGTCGCCGATGCTCGCCCGGTCGCGCAGCACCACGTGGTCCATCTTCATGACCCGGTCCTCGAACAGGTGGGTCTGCAGCGACGCGTTGGCGCCCACCGACACGTCGTCGCCGATGGTGACGAGGTCGAACTCCGTGACGTAGGTGGTGTCGATCAGCGTCCGCCGGCCGACCCGGCAGCCGAACAGGCGCAGCGCCGGGCCGAGCAGCGGCGTGCCGGTGAGGAAGGTGAGCAGCGCCGGGACCGCCGCCGCCTCGTAGACGCCGGTGACGAACTCGGTCCGGCGGACGAACCCGTTCCACAGCGGCCGCACCCGCGGCCGGTAGCGGCCCACGACGGCCCACTTGAGCGCGGCCACGAACACCAGCACCAGGGCGCTGGAGCCCAGGGCCACCACCGGGGCGAGCAGGACCGTGGCCACCGTGTTCCAGGAGAGCGCCAGCGAGGACAGGCCGTACAGGGTGGCGAAGGTCGCGACGGCGAGCAGCGAGCTCGGCAGCACGATGCGGAGGAACTCGATCGCGTACCGGGCGCCCACCTGCCGCCGCGACGGCGCGTACGTCTGCGCCTCGGTGAACTCCTCGAAGACCTCTCGCCGCGGCAGGTAGAACGGCGGTGAGCCGAGCCAGGAGGTGCCGGGGTCGGCCCCCTCGGTCGGCGGGACGCTGCGGACGCCGATCAGCGAGCCCGCGCCGAGCTGCGAGCCCGCGGGGACGAAGGCGGCGTTGCCGACGAAGGCGCGGGAGCCGATCTCGGTCCGGCGGAGGGCGACGTGGCCGTTGGCGTAGGTCGCGCTGCCCACGCTGGCCATGTCGGCCACGAAGCTGCCCTCGCCGAGGGTGAGCAGGTCCGGGTCGATGTTGGCGATGGTGGAGACCTCGGCTCCCTTGCCGACGCGGGTCCCCAACGCCCGCAGCCACATCGGCGTGTAGAGGGTCGAGTACATGGTGTTGGTGAACAGCAGGCTCAGCTCGAGCAGCTTGTCCCCCAGCCACTTCTCGACGCCCAGCTTCGACCGCAGGTGGTGCACGCCCTCCGGCGTCGCCGAGAGCACCAGGCGGCGGGCGCCCAGCAGGAAGCCGCAGGAGGCGAGGACGAACAGCGGCCCGGACAGCGCGGTGGCCAGGAACGCGGCCGCGGTGCCGTAGGTGAGCAGGACCCACCACACCACGGTGACCACCGGCAGCAGGATCAGGAACGGCATCAGCTCCAGGAGGAGGACGCCGCCCGCGAAGCCGGCCAGGAGCCCGCGGGACCAGGTGCGCGGGGCGGCGGCGCACGCGGCCATGAGCCCGACGACCGGGTCGATCGCCTCGGGCGCCGACCGCGCCGGGGACCCGGCCCAGCTCTCCCCCGCGGGGACGGCGCGGCCGGAGGGCAGCAGGGACTGGTCGCCGAGGATGGCGTTCTCCCCGACCTCCGAGCCGCACTCGAGCACGCTCTCGGACCCGACGACGGCGCCGGTGCCGATGGTGACCGGGGCGAGGGTCAGCACGCCCTCGGCGACGCGGTGGCCGTGCAGCTGGGTGCCGTACCCGATCGTCGCGCCGGGGCCGACGCTCAGGAACGACGGCAGGGAGACGTCGGCCGAGCCGAGGTGGCACTCGGCGTCGACCCGGGCGCCGGCCAGGCGCAGGTAGGTCGCCGCCCACGGGGACCCGCTGAGCACGGTCATCGGGGAGATGGACAGCAGCTTCTGCACGGTCCACACCCGCAGGTGCGTGCCGCCCCACAGCGGGTGGTCTCCGGCGCGCAGGCCGCGCGAGAGCAGTCGGGAGCCGACCACCGGGAGGACCCAGCGGGTGACGAGGTAGGACGTCGGCAGCGCGACCGCGAGTTGGAGGACCAGCGCCAGCGAGGGCTGGCCGTCGTTGAGGCCGTAGGCGACGGCGACGGGGAGGAGGAAGAGCCCGACGATCGCGACCAGGACCGACAGCTGCGCCGCTCCGAACGCGACGACTCGACCGCGGGACGGCGGCGCCGGCCGGGGCTCGCGCGGCTCGAGCGTCATGGCGTCCGGCTGGTCACCGGCGCCGGCCTCGAGGAAGGCGGCCAGGCCCCGGACGGTGGGGTGCCGGTAGAAGTCCAGGATGGACAGCCCCGCGCCGAGGTCGCTCTCCCGCATGGCGGAGACGACGTTGGCCGCCACGAGGGAGTGCCCGCCCAGCGCCTCGAAGAAGTCGGCCTCGACCGAGACCGCACCGGCGGGCAGGGAGAGCATCTCCTCCCACAGCCCGGCGATCCACGCCTCCGCCGGGGTCGCCGGGGGCTCGTGCTCCGCGCCGGTGCGGATCAGCCGCGGCCGCGTGGGCGCCGGCAGCCGGCCGCGGTCGGCCTTGCCGCTGGGCAGCATCGGGATCGACGTGACCACGTCGAGGTACGACGGCACCATGTAGGGCGGCAGCTGCTGCACTGCCTGCTCGTGCAGTTGGGCGATGACCTCGTCGGCGGCGTCTGCCTCGCCGCCCCGCAGGACGACGTAGCCGGCCAGGTCCCCGCCGGTGTCCGACGAGGGCAGCAGGGCGACCACGGCGGCCGTCACCGCGGGGTGCTCCAGGAGCACGCTCTCGATCTCCTGCAGGTCGACCCGGTGGCCCCGGACCTTGACCTCGCTGTCTGCGCGCCCGAGGTACTCGATCTGGCCGTCGGGGAGGAATCGGCCGAGGTCCCCGGTCCGGTAGATGCGCTCCCCGGGGATGCCGCGGGGGTCGGGGATGAAGCGGTCGGCGGTGAGGTCGGGCCGGTTGACGTAGCCGCGGGCCACACCGGGCCCGCCGACGCAGATCTCCCCGACCTCTCCGGCCGGCACCGGGCGCCGGTCGTCGTCGAGCAGCGTGACCCGGTAGGTGGGCAGCGGGCGCCCGATGGTCACCGGCCGGCCCGGAAGCAGCTCGGCCATGGTGCAGGTCACGGTGGTCTCGGTGGGCCCGTAGGTGTTCAGGATCCGGCGCCCGGGCCCCCAGCGGTCGACCAGCTCGCGCGGGCATGCCTCCCCGCCCACGTTGACCGTGCGGATGCTGGGCAGCAGGCGGTCCAGCGTCGCCAGCACGGTGGGGACGCAGTAGATCATCGTGATCTCGTTGTCCTCGAGGAAGTCGGCCAGTCCCGACCCCACCCGGCGGCCGTCGGTGGGGCCGGCGACGAGCGTCGCCCCCACCGCCCACGTGGGCCAGATCTCCTCGATGGAGAAGTCGAAGGCGATCGTCATGCCCTGGTAGACGCGGTCGGTCGGTTCGACCCCGTACAGGGACGGCACGATGCCGATGAAGTTGCAGATGCTGGACTGGCTGATCTCCACGCCCTTGGGGCGGCCGCTCGAGCCGGACGTGTAGATGACGTAGCAGACCGGGTCCCCGTCGGACTCGGTGCCGGGGCGGGCGCTCGACTGGACCGCGAGCTCGTGCCCGAGCTCGTCGAGCAGGAGGCTCTCGCAAGGCAGCGCGGCGCAGGAGGCCGCGAACGAGGAGTGCGTCACCACGAGGGCGAGCGAGCAGTCCTCGGCGATGTAGAGCAGCCGGTCGGCGGGCGCCTCGGGGTCGATGGGGACGAACGTCGCCTCGGTCTTGGTGACGGCCAGCAGTGCGACGTAGGTGTCGACCGAGCGGTGCAGCAGGATGCCGACCCGGACGCCGCACCCGATGCCGCGGCTCATCAGCAGGTTGGCCAGGCGGTTGGCCCGCTGGTCGAGGTCGGCGTAGGAGAGGCGCTCGCCCCCGCACTCCAGCGCCGTCGCCGAGGGCCGGCTGTCGCAGGTGCGCTCGAAGTACCGGCTCAGCCGGGTGACCCCGGTGGTCTGGCCGAGCTCCGCGACGAAGTTGTCGTGCAGCCGGTATCCGACGTCGTCGTGCAGCCGGTGTCCGAGGGCGGTGTCGCCGAGGGGGGCGTTCCGGGCAGCCGCGACGGTGGAGTGCCCGTTCTCCTCGTGGGGGAAATCCGAGAAGTCCTGGGTTCGTTCGTTCTGTGTTGCCATTCGCTCACTCTCTGCAGCCCCCGACACGGCATTCGACGGACCACTAAACCTGCTGATCCGCGACCTCCTGCAGCAGAGATCGAAATGGACGGCGACACGCCCTCCTTCGTCACTGAGCAGCACCGACGCAATCCGGGACGTGACGTGTCCGTAACCCGATCGGTCGACCTGTGACACTGAGAAAGCGATCGATCACAATGCGCTTTCGCCATTACCCTCACCCGCGCGGAGCGGGCCGCGAGGCAGGGAGGGCGGGATGGACCGGGTGCCGGGAGAAGGACCCCTCGTGGTCACCGGCCGCGCCCGCGCCGTCCTCGAGGATGCCGATGGCGGCGTCCTGACGGCGCGCGAGCGACGGCGGGCCGCGGCCCTGCGCCACCCCGCCGACCGGGAGTCCTACGTCGCGGCCCACGTGCTGGTGCGGCACTGCGCCGCGGCGCTGACCGGCCGCGCGGTCGGCACGCTCGAGCTGGTGCAGCGGTGCGCGGAGTGCGGCTCGGCCGACCACGGCAGGCCGTCGCTGGCCGGCCTGCCCGAGGTGCACGTCAGCCTGGCGCACACCCGCGGCGCCGTCGTCGCGGCCGCGGACTGGCACCCGGTCGGCGTCGACCTGGAGGGACCCCCGGCCGGCGGCACCGGCCCGGCGGTGCTGGGCTCCGCGCTCACCCCCGCCGAGCTGGAACGGGTGCGCGAGTCCGCCGACCCGGCGACCGCGTTCCTGCGCCACTGGGTGCGCAAGGAGAGCCTGGTGAAGGTCGGCGCCGCGACGCTCGACGACCTGTCCCGGATCGAGGTCGACCTCTGCCCGGGCCAGGACCCGTCGGGGCCGACGGTCGGGCGGTTCGGGTCCCTGGACGTCGCGGACTGGTTCGACGACGCGCTGCGCGTGGCGGTCGGGGTCGCGGGGACGGGGACGCCGACGCTGCGGACCGCCCCTGCGAGGGGGACGCTGGAGGGGACGCGCCCGCCGGACGGCTGACCGGTCCGGCCCGCGTCGCGGTGCAGCCGTTCGTGCCGGTCGGTGTCCCCCGGACGGGCGGAGCCCGCCCCCGCGGTGGGTCGCCGGGGTGGCCGCGCGACCGGCCGCACGTAGAGTCCGCCATCTCGGGCGTCCCGTGCCCGGATCCCCCTCGGAGGTCGTGGTGCGCAGGGCTGTGGTCGTCGCCGGAGCGGTGGCGCTGGTGACGCTCGTCCCCGGACCGGCGTGGGCCGAGGCCCCGTTCGAGATGACCGCTCAGGTCACCGACGAGGTCGGGGCCCTGGGCGCCGGGGCTGCGGCGGCCCAGGCGTCGGTGGAGGACCTGGGCGCCGACACGGACCTGGGCCTGCACGCCGTCTTCGTGTCCTCCTTCGACTCCGCCGACGCCGGCGACTGGGCCGCCGGCACCGCGCGGCTGTCCGCTCTCGAGGAGTCCGACGTGCTGCTGGCCGTGGCCGTCGGCCAGGACACCTACGAGTACGGGTGGTGGGTCGACGACGACTTCCCCCTGTCCGAGGTGGACGTCGAGCGCGTCGTCCTCGACGAGGTGCAGCCGCGGCTGGACGCCCGGGACTGGTCCGGCGCGGTCGTCACGATGTCCGACGGGCTCCGCTCGCTCGCGGCCCCCGAGGAGGACGAGGCAGGGAGCCCCCAGTGGTCGGCCACCCAGACCCTCGCGGTGGTCGGCGGCGTCGCCGCCGTCCTGCTCGTCGCGCACCTGCTGTCCCGTCGGCGGTCCGCGAGCACCTCGTCCCGGTAACCGCGCCGCGCCGCCCGGCGGCGGGTGTCCCACGTCACGCCTCCCAGGGAGCTCACAGCCCCGACACGGGGGGACGTACAGGAGGTGCTCCGAGGCTGCGTGGTGTGTCCATCCCCCCGGCCGTCACCGAGCCGACGTCGGCCACCGCACCGGAGCCGCCGGGGCTGCCTCCCGTCATCCAGCCGGTCACGGCCGACGCCTGCACGCACGCGACGGTCCCGGGCGCGCCGGTGGGGGCCGCGCCCGGCATGAGCCTGACCCGTCCCCACGACCCCGCGCTCTGCGAGGGCCGTGGCTGCTCCCTGCACCACCCGAGCGCCCACCACATGCGGACGTGGCCGCGGGTCTGGCGCGAGTTCTACGGCTTCTCCGACCGCGTCTGCGACCACGGCGTCGGGCACCCCGACCCGGACGACGTCGTCCACCTGCAGTCCGTCGGCGGCGCCACGGCCGCCCATCCGTGCGACGGCTGCTGCACCGCTCCGCTGCGCGACGCCCGCTGAGCCGTCGCGGCGCACCGCGGCGGGAGGGCGTGCGCCCGGGCGGACGGCGAGGACCCAGCGGAGCCCGGCGAAGCGGACCAGTCCCACCGCGCCGCTGACCGCGCACACCGCGAGCACCGACACGACCGGCCCGGCGGAGACGGTCCAGGTCTCCAGCGCGGCCAGGGTGAGGCTCGAGGCCGCCAGCCCCGCGGCGGCCAGGCCACCGCCGGCCCACTGCGCCGTCGCCCAGCCGGTCCGGCCGCCGGCGCGGAAGGTCAGGCGGCGGTGCAGTTCGTTGGCCAGCGCCGTGGACGCCACGATCCCGACCAGGTTGGCCGCCTGGGTCCCGGACCCGGCCAGCAGCAGGAAGAGACCGGCGTAGACCAGGTTCGCCGAACCGCCGACCAGGACGAACCGGACGAACTGCGCCGGGGCGGAGTCGCGCGCCGGCCAGGCGGCCGACCGGACCGGCGGCAGCGGGGGCGGGGCCGTCGTCGCGGGACCGGGGTCGCGGACCGTCGCTGGCATGCGCCCAGGCTGCTGGCCGGACCCGGCGCGGCACATCCGGGAGGACCCTGGATCCACCCCTGACCACACCCCCGCCGCATGCGCGGTCGGGAGGCGCCGACGACGGCAGCGACTGCGGATCCTGCGTGCTTGACTGGGCCGCAGGCTGCGCTCGCCGCGACGGAAGGCGGACCGGACATGGCTCACGCCCCGACCCCCGCCCCGACCTCCGCCCCCGCGCTGCGCGGCGCCGACCGCCCGGCGGTGTAGGCCGTGGCCGGGCGTGCGCCGCGGCTCCTCGAGCGGGGAGACCTGCGGCCCGCCGCCGGCCTGGCCGCGTGCCCGGCCCACCCCGGGGCCCCGCCGGTCCCCCGCCCGCCCGGAGAGCCCGAGGCCGCCGCGCGCCGGTGTCAGCGGTGGACGCTGGTCGTGGTCTGTCTGGCCTCGGCGCTGCTGCTGTTCAACGTCACCGCACCCAACGTGGCGCTGCCCGCCATCGCCGCCGACCTGGCCGCGGGCTTCGAGACGCAGCAGTGGGTGCTGTCGGTGTACGCCCTCGTGCTGGCCTCGCTGCTGCTGGCCGGGGGAGCGCTCGGCGACCGCTACGGGCACCGCCGCTGCGCCCTGCTCGGCCTCGCGCTCTTCGGTGCCGGGTCGGTGCTGTGCGGGCTGTCGCCCTCGGCTCCCGTCCTGGTCGCCGGGCGGGTGGTGCAGGGCCTGGGCGCGGCGGTGCTGTTCCCCAACGGGCTGGCGCTGCTGGCCGCGGAGTTCGAGGGCCCGGCCCGCGCCCGGGCGGTCGGCGTCTGGGGCGCCAGCGTGTCGGGGGCCATCGCGCTGGGACCGCTCCTGGGCGGTGTGCTGGTCGAGACGAGCGGGTGGCGGTCGCAGTTCCTCGTCGCCGCGGCGCTGGTGCTGCCCACCCTCGCCGTCGGGGCCCGTCACCTGCGCGGCGGGCCGGCGCGGGCGGGAGCCCGTCTCGACTGGCTGGGCACCACGCTGCTCACCGGCGCGCTGGTGCTGCTGGTCGTGGTGCTGCAGCGGGCCGGCGGGCTGGGCTGGACGAGCGCCGGGACCCTGACCACGGCGACCGGGGCGCTGGTCCTGTTCGCCGGCTTCCTGTTGGCCGAGCACCGCGTGCGCGCGCCGCTGATCGAGCCGGCCCTGCTCCGCGACCGCACCTTCCTGGGCGCCACGCTGGTCGCGCTGGTGTTCGCCGCCGCCGGGTTCGCGCCGGTGGTCTACCTGACGCTGTTCCTGCTGCAGGTCGGTGGGTCGGGACCGACGCTCGCCGGGCTGCAGGTCGCGCCGTTCGCCGTGTCCTCGCTGGCGGTGTCGCTGCTCGCCGCGCGCGTGGTGGCCAGGGCCGGCGTGCGGCTCACCCTGGTCGCCGGGCTGGTCCTCTGCGGGCTCGGGCCGGCGCTGCTCGTCGGCCTCTCCCCCGACGCCGGACTGCTCCGGCTCCTGCCGGGGCTGCTGGTCTTCGGCGCGGGCGCCGGGCTGGTCAACCCCACGATGACCGTCGCCGCGCTGGGCACGGTCGACGCCGCGCACAGCGGCATGGCCTCGGGGGTCAACAACACCGCCCGGCAGCTGGGCATCGCCGCGGGCATCGCCGGGCTGGGGACCCTGCTGCAGGCCGTGCTGGCCGACCGGCTGACCGCGGCCCTGGCGGGCGCCGGCCTGGACGCCGCGACGGCCGCCGACGCCGCCCGGCTGGCCGCCGCCGGCAGTCCCGACGCGGCCGCCCGGGAGCTGGGCTCCTCGGCCGGCGTCCTGTCGGCCGCCTACGACCGCGCCTTCGTCGCGGCGCTGGACGCGGTGCTGCTGGTCGCGATCGGCATCGTCGCCCTCGGGATCGTCGCGACCCTCGCGCTCGTCCGCCCGACGCCGCGCGACGCGCCCGCCCGCCGCACCGCGGCCTGACCGCACCACCGCGGCCTGACCGCACCACCGCGGCCGGTCCCGCGCGACGCGGGACCGTCCGCGAGGCCGCAGCCCCCGATAGCCTGCTGTCGCCACAGCCGCCCCGGTCGGCAGCCGATCCCCTCCCGGACAGCCGCCGCCGCGCGCAGGGAGGTCCGGTGAGCACTCCTGCTGCCCCAGGGACGACGGTCCTCGCCGCGTCCGGCGCCCCGGCGGAGAACGGGGTCCTCGAGGTCGTCGTGCTGGCCGTGCTGCTCCTGCTGGCCGGTTACTCGTTCTGGCGGCGGCGGGTGCTGCGCCGCCGCTACCACCTCGGCAGGCGCGAGCGGGCCGTGCGCCTGCAGCAGCAGTGGCTGGAGCCCCTGGTCGCGGTGGTGCTGGTCGCCGGGGTGCTGGCCAAGGACGTCGCCGCCGGGTCGGCGCACCTGGTCGCACTCGCGATCGGCGGGGTGGTCGGCGCGGTGCTCGGGGTCCTCCGCGCGCGCTACCTCCTCGGCCGCGCGCACCGGGTGGGCAACCGGCTGGTCCTGGAGCGCAACTGGCAGGAGATGCTGCTCCTCGTCGTCCTCGTGGTGCTGCAGATGGCCCAGCGCGAGCTCAGCACGGAGTCCACGAGCGTCCTCGGCCTGGTCAGCACCGCACTGCTCAGCGCCGGTGTGGTCGAGTCCGTGGCCCGCGTGGCCTACCTGACCGCCCGAGCACGCTCGGCGACCACCCAGGACCCGCCCGGCGCCGCCGCGGGCGCCCGGACGGCCTGACGCGGGCCGGGCCGTCCACCCGCCCGCGGGCAGCGGCGACCCCGCCGGCGCCGCGCCGGGGCCCGACCGCACCACCGCGGTCGGACCCCGGGGCTCAGGCGGCGAGCGCCGGCCTCGTCGCGGGCTCGAGGGCCAGGGCGAGCACGTCGCGGACGTCGCCGACCAGGTGGACGGTCAGCAGGTCGCGGACCGCGGCCGGGACGTCGTCGAGGTCGGGCTCGTTGCGCGCCGGCAGCAGCACCTCGGGGATGCCGGCGCGGTGCGCGGCCAGCAGCTTCTGCTTGACCCCGCCGATCGGCAGCACCCGGCCGGTGAGGGAGACCTCGCCGGTCATCGCGACGTCGCTGCGCACCGGCCGGCCGGACAGCACCGACGCCAGCGCGGTGACCATGGTGATCCCGGCGCTGGGCCCGTCCTTGGGCACCGCGCCGGCGGGCACGTGCACGTGCACCTCCCGCTCGCGCAGGTCGGACACCGGCAGCTCCAGTTCGGCGCCGTGCGAGCGGAGGAAGGACAGCGCGATCTGCGCCGACTCCTTCATCACGTCGCCGAGCTGGCCGGTCAGGCGCAGCCCGGTGGCCCCGGTCTCGGGGTCGGCGAGCGACGCCTCGACGAAGAGCACGTCCCCGCCGGTGCCGGTCACGGCCAGGCCGGTCGCCACGCCGGGCAGCGCGGTGCGCTCGGCGGACTCCGGGGTGAACCGCGGGCGGCCGACCAGCCCGCGCAGCGCGCCGGCGTCGACGTGGACCGGGGCCGCGTCCGGGCCGGACAGCCGCGCGGTGACCTTGCGCAGCAGGCGGGCGAGCTGGCGCTCGAGTTCCCGGACGCCGGCCTCGCGGGTGTACTCGGTGGCCAGCGTCCGCAGCACGTCGTCGTCGACGGTGACCTCGTCGGGGGTGAGCCCGGCGCGCTCGAGCTGGCGGGGCAGCAGGTGGTCCCGCGCGATGGTCACCTTCTCGTCCTCGGTGTAGCCGTCGAGCCGGACCACCTCCATGCGGTCGAGCACCGGCGCCGGGATCGCCTCGAGCACGTTGGCCGTGGCGAGGAAGACGACGTCGGACAGGTCGAGCTCGACCTCCAGGTAGTGGTCGCGGAACGTGTGGTTCTGCGCGGGGTCGAGCACCTCGAGCAGCGCGGCCGCGGGGTCGCCGCGGTAGTCGCTGCCGAGCTTGTCGACCTCGTCGAGCAGCACGACCGGGTTCATCGACCCCGCCTCGGCGACCGCGCGCACGATCCGGCCGGGCAGCGCGCCGACGTAGGTCCGCCGGTGGCCGCGGATCTCGGCCTCGTCGCGGACGCCGCCGAGCGCGACGCGGACGAACCGGCGGCCCATCGCGCGGGCCACCGACTCCCCCAGGGAGGTCTTGCCGACCCCCGGCGGGCCCACGAGCGCCAGCACCGCGCCGCTGCGCCGGCCGCCGACGACGCCCAGCCCGCGCTCCTCGCGCCGCCTGCGGACGGCGAGGTACTCGGTGATGCGCTCCTTGACCTCGTCGAGGCCCGCGTGGTCGGCGTCGAGCACCGCCCGCGCGCCGGCGACGTCGTAGGCGTCCTCGGTGCGCGTGGACCACGGGAGCTCCAGCAGGGTGTCCAGCCACGTCCGGATCCAGCCGGACTCCGGCGACTGGTCGGAGGTGCGCTCCAGCCGGTCGACCTCCCGCAGCGCCGCCGTGCGCACGTGGTCGGGCAGGTCGGCGTCCTCCACGCGGGTGCGCAGGTCGGCCGGCTCGTCGCCGCCGTCCCCGCCGCCCTCCAGCTCGCGCAGCTCCTTGCGGACGGCGGCGAGCTGCCGGCGGAGCAGGAACTCCCGCTGCTGGCGGTCCATGCCCTCCTGCACGTCCTTGCGGATCGTCTCGGCGACCTCGAGCTCGGCGAGGTGCTCGCGGGCCCAGCCGGTGGCCAGCTCCAGCCGGCGGGCGACGTCCGCGGTCTCCAGCAGCGTCAGCTTCTGCTGGGCAGTCAGGTAGGACGCGTACCCGGCGGTGTCGGCCACCGCGGACGGGTCGGTCAGCCGCTGCACGCCGTCGATCAGCTGCCACGCGCCCCGGGCCTGCAGCACCGACACGACCAGGCCCTTGTACTCGCGGGCCAGCTCCTGGGCGCGCTCGCCCTGCCCCTCGTCGGGCAGGACGGTGACCTCCACCCACAGCGCGCCGCCGGGCCCGCCGGCGCCCGCGCCGATGCGGGCGCGGGCCGTGCCGCGCACCAGCGCACCCCGCTGCCCGCCGGGCAGCCGGCCGACCTGCTCCACCACCGCGACGGTGCCGATCCCGGCGTAGCGGCCGTCCAGCCGCGGGACGAGCAGGACGCGGGACGTCCCCTCCGGCGTGCGGGCCGCGTCGACGGCGACCCGGGCCTCGGCGTCCTCCAGCTCCACGGGCACCGCCATGCCGGGGAGGACGACCGTGTCGTCCAGCGGCAGCAGCGGCAGTCTCTCGGTTCCGCTCATCGTCGTGCTCCTCCTCCTGCAACGGTGTAATCACCGATGCCGTGGAGAACGCGGGCGGGCCGCTCCGCCGTTCCAGGTGTTCGCCCAGAGCGCAGTCCCGGCCTGCCCGGGGAGCACTGGACTCCCGGCCGGTCGTGGGACACGCTCGGGCGATGACCGCCGGCCCGCCGGGGCTCCCCCGGGCGACGGCGCCGGCGACGGGCACGGGGGCCGGCACGACGGCGGCGGCGACGGCGGCGGCTCCGGACCGCACGGGGCGGCGGGTGCTGGCCCTGTTCCACCCCCACCGCGCGCGGGTGGCCGTCGTCGCCACGGCGATCCTGGTGTCCTCGCTGCTGGGGATCGTGCAGCCGTTCCTGACCCAGGCGGTGTTCGACCGGGCGCTGTTCCCGCGGGCCGCCGACGGCTCGATCGGCCCGCCGCGGCTGGGCCTGCTGGTCGCGCTCGTGGGCGCCAGCATCGCCGTCGTCCTGCTGGGGGCCGCCCTCGGGGTGGCGACGACCTGGCTGACGACCCGGCTGGGCAACGCCGTCATGCGCGACCTGCGGGACCGGCTGTTCGCCCACCTGCAGCGCATGGAGCTGGCGTTCTTCACGGGCACCCGCACCGGCGAGATCCAGAGCCGGCTGGGCAACGACGTCGCCGGGGTGCAGTCGGTGGTCACCGACACCGCGAGCTCGATCCTCGGCAACGTGGTGACCGTGGTCAGCGCGCTGGTGGCCATGCTGGTGCTGTCCTGGCGGCTCACGCTGGTCGCGGTGGTGCTGCTGCCGGTGTTCGTCGTGCTGCAGGTGCGGGTCGGGCGGGTCCGGCGCCGAGTCGCCGGCGCCACCCAGCGGTCGGTGGCCGACATGACCGCGATCACGCAGGAGACGCTGTCGGTCAGCGGGGTGCTGCTGGCCAAGGTGTTCGACCGCCAGGACGCCGAGGTGCGGCGCTACGCCGAGGAGAACGCCCGCCAGGCCGACCTCCAGGTGAAGCAGACCATGACCGGTCAGTCGTTCTTCGCCACCGTCCAGGCCTTCTTCGGGCTGACCCCGGCGCTGGTCTACCTGGTGGCCGGCCTGTCCATCGGCGGGGTCTTCCTCGCGGGCGGTGCCGACACCCTGACCGCCGGCACGATCGTGGCCTTCACGACCCTGCAGACCCGGCTGCTGTTCCCCGTGGTGGCGCTGCTCCGGGTCGGCGTCGACGTGCAGACCTCCCTGGCGCTGTTCGAGCGCGTCTTCGAGTACCTCGACCTGCGGCCGGCGATCGTCGACCGGCCCGGCGCGCTCGACCTGCGGAAGGAGGAGGTGGCCGGGCACGTGGCCTTCGAGGACGTCCGCTTCCGGTACGGCACCGGCGACCGGGCCGGGAGCGACGGCGCGCAGCCGTGGGTCCTCGACGGCGTCAGCCTGGACGTGCCCGCCGGGTCGCTGGTCGCCTTCGTCGGGCCCAGCGGAGCCGGGAAGACGACGGCGTCCTACCTGGTGCCCCGCCTCTACGACGTCGACGCCGGCCGGGTGACCCTCGACGGCCACGACGTCCGCGACCTGACCCGGGCCACGCTCGCCCGGGCGGTGGGCGTGGTGACGCAGGAGTCCTACCTGTTCCACGCCTCGGTGCGCGACAACCTGCGCTACGGCCGCCCGGACGCCACCGACGAGCAGGTCCGGGCGGCGGCCCGCGCGGCCAACATCGACGAGCGGATCGAGCGCCTGGCCGAGGGCTACGACACGACGGTCGGCGAGCGCGGCTACCGGCTCTCGGGCGGGGAGAAGCAGCGCCTGGCGATCGCGCGGGTGCTGCTGGCCGACCCCCGCGTGCTCATCCTCGACGAGGCGACCTCCGCCCTCGACACCGCCAGCGAGCGGCTCGTGCAGCAGGCGCTGGAGCAGGCGATGCGCGGCCGGACCACCATCGCCATCGCCCACCGGCTCTCGACCGTCCTGGCCGCCGACACCATCGTCGTCTTCGACCGGGGACGGGTGGTCGAGCAGGGCACCCACGCCGAGCTGGTCGGGCGCGGCGGGCTCTACGCCCGGCTCTACGCCGAGCAGTTCGGCGGCGGGACCGTCGAGGCGCGCTGCGACGACGGCGTCGTCTTCGCCGACGGCGACGTCCTGCCGCACGCCCCGTCGGCCCGCGACGGGTGGTCCGTGGACGGTGTCGGGGCGGACGTGCGCAGGAGGGGTGCGCAGCGACCGGCACCCCGCCCCGGGTGACCCCGACTCCAGTGACGCCGCGGTGGGTCGCCGCGGTCAGCGGGTCAGGGCGGAGCTGCGCGAGAACCTCGTCCTCAACTCGACGCCGGGACCGAGCACGCGGGTGAGGGGCGCCTGGCCGGCGACCTCACGGGCCCGGTCCAGCTGGTCGGCGTCCAGGTCCTCGGTGTAGGTCACCCGGCAGTCGAGGACCCAGTCCGGACGGACCGAGACGACCACCTCGAGGTCACCGCCGTAGGAGTAGGTGCTGTCCAGGTGCGCCCGCAGCGTGATCGCGGTGTCGGAGGCCAGCGCGGCCGCGAGCAACCCCAGCGGGCTCGGCCCGGCGCTGCGGCCGTCGGGGTGGGGCGGCGCGCTCACCGTGAGGTGCTCGCGGCCGACGTGCACCGCCGTCACCCGCTCGTCGGTGGCGCGCAGCAGGGCGCTGGCCACCGCCAGCCCGTCCTGCGCCGTTGCGTACGGGGTCGCCGCGTGATCGGTCACGTCGTCCTCCACGGGGTACGCGCGTCGGTCGGTCGGCGCGGTGCCGTCCGGGCGGCGGGCGGTCCGGCGTGGCGTCTCCCACCCTCGCGGTCATCGCTCCGGGCACGACCCTGGCACGCCTGCCGGGGCCAGTCGAGGTCGCGGACCACGGCGCGACGGTCGCACCCGGGCCGGTGGGAACGGCAGCCGGTCAGACCCGGTCGAGCAGCAGCTCCTCGGTGTCGAGCTCGCGCAGCACCGCGGTGACGACCTCCTCGTCGATGCGGCCCTCGTCGCGGGCGCGGAGGAACACCGCCCGCTCGACGGCCAGCATCTCGCGACGCAGCCGGCGGTAGGCGACCGACGGCGGCTCGCGGTCCTGGCGGCCCAGCCGCTCCCAGGCGAACAGTCCCCGGATCTCGGCCTTGTCCCGCAGCCGGTCCACCACCTCCGGCGGCACCGCGTCGTCGCCGGCGACGAGCTCGTCGAGCCGCTTGATCGCGGCGTTGACCGCCTCGTGCTGCACCGCGGCCTCCTGCAGCGCGTCCTCCGTGGCGCTCGGGCCGGGCAGGGCGAGGCGGCGGATCACCCAGGGCAGGGTGAGGCCCTGGCCCACCAGGGTGGCGACGACGACCACGAAGGCGAGGAAGGTCAGCAGGCCGCCCTGCGGCGCCGGGGACAGGTAGGCCAGCGCCGCCGCCAGCGAGACCACACCCCGCATCCCCGCCCAGGAGATGACGGCGGGGAACTGCCACGGCGGTGCGGTCTCGCGCCGCCGCACGCGCGGGAACAGCCGCGCCAGGTAGGTGGCCGGGAAGACCCACAGCGGGCGGCTGAGGACCACCGCGAGCGTCACCGCGACCGCACTGCCGACGACGGTGCCGGCCGGCAGTCCCCGGACCTCGTCGAGGATCGCCGGCAGCTCCAGCCCGATCAGCAGGAACACGACCCCGGTGAGGACGAACTCGATGACGCTCCACAGCGGGTCGGCCAGGGTCCGCGACGTCGGGGAGAAGAAGCCGTACCACCGCGTGCTCAGCCACAGGCCGGTGGTGACCACCGCGACCACGCCGGAGGCGCCGACGGCCTCGGCGAGCAGGTAGGACGTGAACGGCGTCACCAGGCTGAGGACGACGTCGATCATCGGTTCCTCGTTGCGCCGGTGCAGGTGGGCGGCGACCCACGCGCTGCCCAGCCCGATCGCCGCCCCGCCGGCCGCGGCGAGGACGAACTCCCCGAGGAAGTCCAGGACCGTGACCGACCCGGCCACCCCGGCGATCGCGACCCGCAGCGTGGTCAGCGCGGTCGCGTCGTTGACCAGGCTCTCCCCCTCGAGGATGCTCACCGCCCGCCGCGGCAGGCCGGTGCGCCGGGCCACCGCGGTGGCCGCGACGGCGTCCGGGGGTGCCACCACCGCCCCGAGGGCGAACGCCGCGGCCAGCGGGAGGCCGGGGACCACGGCCCAGGCCACCAGCCCGACGACGAGCGTGGTGAACAGCACCAGCCCGACCGACAGCAGGGCGATCGGGCGCAGGTTGGCCCTGAGCGAGCGGTTGGAGGTGCGCCAGGCCGCGGCGTAGAGCAGCGGCGGGAGGAACAGCAGCAGGACCATGTTCGGGTCGATGCTGTAGTCGGGCACGCCGGGCACGTAGGACAGCGCGACACCGACGAGGACGAGCAGGATCGGGCCGGCCACCGGCACCCGGCGGCCGAGCGCGGCCCCGGCCGCGACCACGAGGACCAGACCGAGCACCTCGAAGACCCCGCCGACCGACACCGCGCTGTCCGCCGCGGCAGCCAGCGGCACGGGATCGATCGCCATCTGACCTCCACCGGTCCCAGGGCTGGCCGGGCTCAGTATCCCGACCCCGCCCCACGGGTCACTCCCGCCGCTCCGCCCTCCGCCGTTCCTGTACGCACCGGTCCGCGTGGCCGAGCACGGGCGGCACGGTGCACGGGGGCACCACGGGGAGGCCTGCGGATGTCGTCGTTGCCGGATGCGTCCAGCAGGTGCTGCGCCACCACGCGCAGCGCTCGCCGGGGACGCCGATGCCGGCGGTGGTGTCGAAGGCCGCCGCGCTCGGCTACGAGGTCGTCGCGCCGAGGGAGGGCAGCAGCGCGACCCACCTGCGGCTGGTCGCCACCGCGCCGACCGGCCGGCGGACCACGCTCCACGTCGACGGCGCCGAGTTGAGCTCCAGCGGCCGGGCCGACCGGTCGTTCGCGGCCGGGCTGCCGGGGGCGGTCGAGACCACCGTGGACGTGCAGTTCCCCTTCACCGGCGCGGACCCGTTCGAGGTGCTGGTCGCCTTCTCCGGTCACGCCGCGCGCCCGGCCGACCCGGCCCCCGCCCCGGTCGCGCCTCGGGTGGCCCCGCCTCCGCCTGCGTCCTGGCCGGCCGGGACGGCGCCACGGCCCCAGCCCTCGCTCCAGCCCTCGCCCCAACCCTGGCCGCTGCCCCGCACGCCCGCACCCGCCCCCGCCGGCATGCCGCGGCACGGGCCGGTCGTGCTCGGCGTCGTCGCGGCCGTCGTCCTGCTGGTCGTGGTGATCGCGGCCGCCACCTCCGGCGCGGCCGGCGGGCTGCTCGCCGTCGGGCTCGCGCTGCTGCCGGTGGGCCTGGGCGCCGTGGTCGCCGGCCGCGCGCGGTGGGCGTTCATCGCCTCCCGCCGGGTCGGCGGTGCGGTGCTCGCCGCCGGGCTGGTGGCCACGGGGATCGGCGGGGCGACCGTCCCGCCGCCCGCGCCCACCGCGGCCGCGCAGCCCGCGGCGCCCTCCTCGTCGGCCCCGCCGACCACCTCCGCCGCCGAGGCGAGCGCCGCGGCCGAGTCGGCGGCCGCCGCCGCGGACGCCGCGGCGACCCGGGCCGAGACCAGCGAGACCGCCGTCCCCGTGGCCGACCCGGCCACCGGCCTGCTCTCAGACGGCGCCACCCAGGCCGCCGTCGACGCCACCGCCCCGGCCACCGCGCTGGCCGCGCTGGCCGGCCTCCCGGTGCGGGGCCGGGCGCCGCGCACCGGCTACGACCGCGACCTGTTCGGCGCCGGCTGGGTCGACACCGACCGCAACGGCTGCGACACCCGCAACGACGTGCTCGCCCGCGACCTCACCGGCGAGACGTTCAAGCCCGGCACCCGCGACTGCGTCGTCCTCACCGGGACGCTGGACGACCCCTACTCCGGCCGGACCATCGCCTTCCAGCGCGGCCAGGGCACCAGCGACGACGTCCAGATCGACCACGTCGTCGCCCTGTCGGACGCCTGGCAGAAGGGCGCCCAGCAGTGGGACGACGCCCGGCGCACGCAGTTCGCCAACGACCCGCTCGACCTGCTCGCCGTCGACGGGCCGCTCAACCTGCAGAGGGGCGACGGCGACGCGGCCACCTGGCTGCCGCCGGACCGCTCCCACCGCTGCGCCTACGTGGCCCGCCAGGTCGCGGTGAAGGTCGGCTACGGGCTGTGGACGACGCAGGCCGAGCGCAACGCGATCGCCACGGTGCTCGCCGGCTGCCCGGCCGACCGCTGCCCGGCGGTGTGGTCGCCCCGGCCCGGCAGACCGCGGCGCCGACCACCGCGGCTGCCCCTCCGGCGGCACGGCCCGCCCCCACGACCCCGCGGCCGGCTCCGGCCCCGGCACCCGCGCCGGCACCCGCGCCGGCTCCGGTGCCGGCCCCGCCGCCCCCTCCGGTCGCGACGTCCTACGCGAACTGCGACGCCGTCCGCGCCGCCGGCGCCGCCCCGATCACCCGGGGCGACCCGGGCTGGGACCCGGAGTTCGACCGGGACGGCGACGGCGTCGGCTGCGAGTGACCGCCGGTCCTGGACCCCGCGCCCCCGTGGTGCGGGGGCCGGGACCGGCGGGCTCGGGGCGCCGGCTCAGTCGGCCAGCAGGGCGGCGTGCGCGCCGAGGCGGTGTGCCAGGGCGGCGGCGGTGCCGGTGGCGCGCAGGACGTCGGCCAGCAGCGCGGCCAGCTCGGTGGCGTCCGCGGGGTGCTCGTCGAGCTCGGTGGCCAGCAGCGCGTCGAGGTCGGCCGGGTGGAGGTCGGCCAGGTCGACCAGCACGAGTGGCGCGCCGGTGGCGGTCGGGTCGGTCTCCACGGGCTGCTCCTCGGGGTCGGGCCGGGCTCGGTCCCGGCACCACCGACCCTGGGCGCCCTCCCTCAGGGGCGGCTCGGCGGAACCGCACGATCCCCGCAAGACCGGTGGCGGGGCCGGGCCGCCCAACCCGATCGGGTGACTCCGGCCCGCCGCGGGTGTGGGGGGTCCCGGGCGGGGCCACCGACGACGAGGTCCGGCGCCTGCCGGACCGGCGGACCCCGAATGCGCCGCCCCGGTCCCCCACACGGGGTCCGGGACGGCTAGGGTCGTCGCGTCGGGAAGGCCCTGCGCTCTGGCAGGACCCCGATGCACCATCGCAGCTAGGAGCGAGCAATGCCCGAAGGAACTGTCAAGTGGTTCAACGCGGAGAAGGGGTTCGGCTTCGCCACTCCTGACGGTGGCGGACCTGACGTGTTCGTCCACTACTCGGCCATCCAGACCAGCGGGTACCGCTCGCTCGACGAAGGCCAGCGGATCTCGTTCGACATCGAGCAGGGCCAGAAGGGCCCGCAGGCGGCGAACGTCAACCCGCTCTGATCTCCTGATCAGCACAGCGCCCCCGTCCGGTCCACCGGGCGGGGGCGCTGTCGTGTGTGGCGCCGGTCAGCGCGCGCGGGGCACGTACCCGCCGACCAGCGCCGACATCAGCAGGGCGCCGTCGCCGGGCCCCACGGCGACCGCGGCGTCGGCGAAGGCCCGCCAGCGGGCCCGCTCGACGTCGGTCGGGGCGTGGGCCGCCCGGGCGGTGAGCTGCTCGACCAGCCGCTCCCACTCCGACTGCGGCGTCGGCCAGAGCCCGGCCAGCCGGCGCGCCTCCGGGGAGATGCCGGTGAACCGGACGATCTCCCCCGAGTAGGTGGTCAGCACCTCGACGTAGCCGGCGGCGGCGAGCGCGCGGGCGGCGGCCAGCACGTCGGGCTTGGGCAGGCCGCTGGCCGGGACGACCTGGCCGAGGTAGGGGTTGCCGCCGTGCTCGGGGCCGTCGACCAGCCGGGCCACCGCCCGCAGCACGGGCAGGTCGCGGCGGAACCAGGTGTCGGGCAGGGGCCGGTCGGGCGCTGTCACCGGCCCAGTCTCCGCCGCACGCGACGGCGCCCCGCCACCCGGGTGCACGGGGTGGCGGGGCGCCGGGCGGACTCAGCGGGCGCCGGTGAGCTCGGGACGGCGGGCCAGGATCACGCCGAGGACGACGTAGCCGACCAGCAGGTGCGCGGCGCCGACGTACTGGGTGATCGCGGGCAGCAGGAACGCGGTCGGGACGGTGACCGGCGCCCAGCTCTCGGCGACCATCGGCCAGAACCGGGCCGCGCCCCTCCACCGGCCGGCGATCGCGATCCGCACGCCGATCGCGGCCATGCCGAGCATCGACAGCGGCCAGAACAGGTCGATCACGAAGAAGAAGCCGGTGTCGTAGAGGCCGGGGGTCAGCGCCCACATCAGTGACGAGACCATGGCCACCGCGAGCAGGGCGTGCTCGACGTGCAGCAGCCGGCGGGCCAGCCGGCCGGTGCCGATGGCGCCGGTCCGCATCTGCGCGGCCACGAGGAAGAGCAGGCCGCCCTGGAACGCGAACGCGGTCAGGTTCACCACGAGGGCCTGCCAGGTCCCGGCCGGCGGGGTGGTCCCGAGCGCGGCGCAGGCGACCGCCCACGAGAGCGACCCGGCGGCGACCGCGATCCCGGCATTGCGGACCGAGCGGGTCGAGGCGCCGGGGACCGCGCCGGCCGGTGCGGCGAGGTCGGTGCGGGCGGGAGCGGGGGTGGTGGTGAGGGACATCGGGTCCTCCGTCGTCGTGCGGCGCCCGGTGCGCCGTCCGGGGAGAACCGTCGTGGGGACGCGTCCCGGGCCGACAGGGTCGGCCGCCACGGATCCGGTCCCCCTCGGTGTCCCGGGTGACACGGGACGGCTGACCCGTGACGGCGGGGACGCCGCCGGGCGAGGATGCGCGCGTGCAGGCACAGGCCCCGGCGACCGGGCGGACCCGATCGGCACCGGAGCCCCTCCCCCGGCCCGGTGTCCCGGACCCCCGGCTGCGGTGGTCGGCGGTCGCCGTCGTCGTCGTCGTGGTGGCCGGCTCGGCGGTCACCGCCGCCGTCCTCGACGCCACGACACCGTCGGCGGTGCGCTCGGCGCTGCAGCGGGAACCCGGCTGGCTGGCCACCGTGCCGGGCCTCGTGCTCGCCGTCCCGGCGGCCGCGCTGCTGCTGCGGGCGCCGCGCAACGCGGTGTCCTGGGTGGTCGCCGGCACCGCGGTGTTCTGGGCGGTCAACGGGCTGGCCGAGTCGTGGCTGGCCTGGGCGCTGCAGGACGACCCGCCGCGGGCCGGCGCGAGCCTGGCGTTCTGGACCGTCGAGCGGCTGGGGTCGGGCCTGCTGCTGGGCCTGCCGCTGCTGCTCCTGCTCTACCCCGACGGGCGGCTCCCGGGTGGCCGCTGGCGCGGAGCGAGCCTGGCCGGCCTGGCCGCCACCGCGCTGCTGCCGGTGCTGCTGCTCGTCACCCCGGCCGAGGTGGCGTTCACCGACGACGAGGGCACCGGGGTCCCCGCCGTCTACCGCGCCCTCGACCTCGACCTCACCTCCCTCCCGCTCCCCGCGGCGCTGACGCTGCCGCTGCTGCGGATCGGCTTCCCGCTCGCCGTCCTCGGCACCGCGGTCGCGGCCGCCTCGGTGGTCGCCCGGTACCGGCGGGCGGCCGGCGAGGACCGCACGCGGATGCGCTGGCTGCTGTGGGCCGCCGTCGTCGACCTGCTCGTCATGCTCACCACGCTGCTGCTGCCCTCCGAGCCGAGCACGCTGGCGCTGGTCCTCGCGGTCGCGCTGACCGGGACGGCGGTGGCCGCCGGCATCCTGTGGCCGCGGGCGGTCGACGTCGACCGGCTGCTCGGCGGCACGCTGGTGTACGGCGGGCTGGCCGTCGGCGTGGTGCTGCTCGATCTCGCCGTGCTGGGGGCGGCCGGCGCGCTGCTCGGCGACGCCCTCGGTGAGCGCGACGCCACCCTGCTCACCCTGCTGCTGGTCGCGGTGGTCTACGTCCCGCTGCGGGCGCCGCTGTGGCGGCTGGTCCGCCGGTGGGTGCTCGGCGAGCGGGAGGACCCCTACCGCGTCGTGTCGGACCTGGCCGAGCGGCTCGAGCGCACCGACGGAGCCGAGGAGCAGCTCATGGCGGTCGCCGCCGGCATCGCCGAGGCCTTCCGCGTCCCCTACGTCGGCGTCGAGGTCGACGCCGCCGACGGCGGGCGGCTGGTCGCCGAGCACGGGCGGCGCCCAGACGCGGTCCAGTCGCTGCCCATCGCCTACCGCGGCGAGCAGGTGGGCCGGCTGCTGCTGCCCCGCGACGGCGTCCGCGCGCACCTGGTGACGCGGGACGAGCGGCTGCTCGCCGACGTCGTCCGGCAGGCCGCCGCGGCCGCGCGGGCCGGGTCGCTGGCCGCGCAGCTGCAGGCCAGCCGGGAGCAGCTGGTCACCGCCCGGGAGGAGGAGCGCCGCCGGCTGCGCCGCGACCTGCACGACGGGCTGGGCCCCTCGCTGGGTGCGGTGGTGCTGCGGATCGACACCGCCCGCAACCTCGCCGCCACCCGGCCCGAGGACGCCGACCGGCTGCTGCGCCAGGCGCGCGACGACGTCGCCGCCGCGCTGGGCGACGTCCGGCGGCTCGTGCACGACCTGCGCCCGCCTGCCCTCGACGACGTCGGGCTGGCCGGCGCGGTCCGCCAGCAGGCCGAGCGGCTCCTGGCGCCGCAGGTCACCGTGACCGTCGACGCCGGGGACCTCGGCGAGCTGCCCGCGGCGGTCGAGGTGGCGGCCTACCGGATCGCCTCGGAGGCGCTGGCCAACGCCGCCCGGCACGCGCGGGCCACCCGGGTGCGGGCGACCCTCGGCCGCGAGGACGGCGACCTGGTGGTGACCGTCGCCGACGACGGCGTCGGGATCGCGCCCGACCGCGCCGCCGGCGTCGGGCTCGTGTCGCTGCGCGAGCGGGCGGCCGAGCTGGGCGGACACTGCACGGTCAGCTGCCCGCCGGAGGGCGGCACGGAGGTGCGGGCCGTGCTGCCCGTCGAGGGAGGAGCGCCCGGTGACCGAGCCCGGTGAGCCGCTGCGGATCGTGGTCGCCGACGACCACCCGGTCTACCGGGACGGGCTGGCGCTGCTGCTCGGCTCGGTGCCGGGGCTGACCGTCGTCGGCACCGCCGCCGACGGGGCCGAGGCGGTCGCGGTGGTCCGCGAGCACCTGCCCGACGTCGTGGTCATGGACGTGCAGATGCCGGTGCTCGACGGCATCGAGGCCACCCGGCGGATCGCCGCCGAGGTGCCGTCGGCGGGCGTGGTGGTGCTGACGATGAGCGAGGACGACGGCACGGTGTTCGCCGCCGTCCGCGCCGGGGCCCGCGGCTACCTGCTCAAGGGCGCCGACCAGGAGGAGGTCGTCCGCGCGATCACCACCGTGGCCTCCGGCGGGGCGGTGTTCGGCGCGGCGCTGGCCCGGCGGATTGCGGAGTTCTTCGCCGCCGGTCCGGCCGGCCCCGAGACGGCGTTCCCGCAACTGACCGCCCGGGAGCGCGAGGTGCTCGACCTGGTGGCCGCCGGGCGGTCCAACGCGCAGATCGCCGCGGTGCTGTACCTGTCGCCGAAGACGGTGCGCAACGTCGTGTCCAACGTGCTGACCAAGCTGCAGGTCACCGACCGCGCGCAGGCCATCGTGCGGGCCCGCGAGGCCGGCCTGGGCCGGTGACGGCCGTCGGCGCCGAGGACGTGCGCGGCGTCCTGCGGCGGGTGGTCCGCTGGGCGGCGGGCCGCCCGGACGTCGTCGCCGTCGGGCTCGCCGGGTCGCAGGCCCGCGGCACGGCGCGGCCGGACTCCGACGTCGACCTCGTCGTCGTCACCCGGGACCGGGACGGCTACCGCGGCCCGGATGCGGTCGCGGGGCTGTTCGGCGCCGGGGTGGCCGACGTGCGGACCCGGTGGTGGGGGCCGCTGCTCGAGCGGCGCCTCCGGCTGCCCGGCGGGCTGGAGGTGGAGGTCGGCTTCGTGCCGGAGCGCTGGGCCGCCGACCCGGTGGACCCCGGGACGGCGCGGGTCGTCGGGGACGGCCTCGTGGTGCTGCACGACCCCTCCGGCCTGCTCGGACGCCTGGTCGAGCGGGTGGCGGCGGGGAATCCGCCCGTCGCCCGGGCGGTTCCCCCTGACATGACGACCACTCCCCAGCCCAAGCTGACCAGGACCGACGAGGAGTGGCGGGCACAGCTCTCACCGCAGGAGTACGCCGTGCTGCGCCAGGCCGGCACCGAGCGCCCGTTCACCGGCGAGTACGTCGACACGAAGACCGTCGGCGTCTACACCTGCCGCGCGTGCGGAGCCGAGCTGTTCCGCTCGGAGACCAAGTTCGACTCGCACTGCGGCTGGCCGTCGTTCTACGAGCCGTCGTCCGCGGACGACGTGGTGCTCCGCGAGGACCGCAGCCACGGCATGGTCCGCACCGAGGTCCTCTGCGGCACCTGCCACAGCCACCTCGGGCACGTCTTCGACGACGCGCCGCAGACGCCGACCGGCGACCGCTACTGCATCAACTCGGTGTCCGTCCGGCTGGTGCCCGCCGAGGGCTGACGCCCGCGGGCTCAGGCCGCCGACCCGGGTCCCGCGGTGCGGGCCCGGTCGGCGGCACGGGCGCCGGCGAGCACGAGCGCGAGCCGGCGCCACCGACGCTGCCGCCAGCGGTAGAGCGCCTCGGCGAAGAGCCACACGGGCCCGGTGAGCGGTCCGGCGTCGATCTCGACCTCGTCGGTGTACCGGCAGCCGCCCTCGTCCAGCGGTGTCACCGTGATCAGGTGCCGCCAGGACCGGACGAGCGAGCCGTGGTCGTCCGAACGGACCGCGCGGGCGTCGTCGTCGACGGACTCGACCCGCAGCGTGTGCCGGGACACCGGCAGCAGCCCGAACAGCAGCAGCCAGGTCGTCACCGACTCCCCCGCCTGCCACGGCCGGATCCGCGCCTCCAGGGCGGGGAAGCGCAGGACCGGCGCCGCGACGTGCACGAGGGCCGCGGGCGTGCGCACCGCCGACCAGACGACGTCGGCGGGTGCGGCGAGGACGGTGCTGCGTCGTACGGTCCGCACGTCGGCGTCCCTCCGGGAGGTCAGGGCAGGTCGGCGACCAGCTCGGCCACCGGCTTGCGGGTGCCGGTGTAGAAGGGGACCTCCTCGCGCACGTGCCGACGGGCCCGGCTGGCCCGCAGGTCGCGCATGAGGTCGACGATGCGGTGCAGCTCGTCGGCCTCGAAGGCGAGCATCCACTCGTAGTCGCCCAGGCCGAACGAGGCGACGGTGTTGGCGCGGACGTCGGGGTAGGGCCGGGCCTGCATGCCGTGCTCCTTGAGCATGTCCCGCCGCTCCTCGTCGGGCAGCAGGTACCACTCGTAGGACCGCACGAACGGGTAGACGCAGACGTAGCGGCGCGGCTCCTCCTCGGCGAGGAACGCCGGGATGTGGCTGCGGTTGAACTCGGCCGGGCGGTGCAGCGCCATCTGCGACCACACCGGCTCCAGGTGCCGGCCCAGCGCGGTGCGGCGCAGCCGGGTGTAGGCCTCCTGCAGCGCCTCGGGCGACTCGGCGTGCCACCAGACCATGAGGTCGGCGTCGGCGCGCAGGCCCGCGACGTCGTAGGTGCCGCGGACGACGACGCCCTTGCCCGCGAGCTCCTCGAACAGCCCGGCCACCTCGTCGGCGACGGCGGTGCGCTGCTCGTCGGCGAGCGGGCGGGCCAGCCGGAACACCGACCACATCGTGTAGCGGATGAGGGCGTTGAGCTCGTTGGCCCGCTTGCCGACGCTGCGCTGTTCGGTGCTCTGCTCGCTCATGTCCTCATTGTCCCCCGGGCTGCCCGGGGGGTTCGGCGGCCTGCGGCAGGCCGACCCTCCTGGTGCACCGGTGACGACGTGGCGGGGGGGCGGGGGGGGGGGGGGGGGGCGGGGGGGGGCCGGGGCGGGGGGCCCGCG
>NZ_JBJGYX010000067.1:0-28227 GCF_054050195.1 Geodermatophilus sp. SYSU D00710 | reverse complement strand
CCCCCCCCCCCCCCCGCCCCCCCCCCCCCCCCCCCCCCCCCCCCCCCCCCCCCCCCCCCCCCCCCCCCCCCCCCCCCCCCCCCCCCCCCCCCCCCCCCCGGGAGAGGGGAAGCGGGACCTCAGGTTCCCAGCAGCTCGCGCACCAGCGCGCCGACGGCGTC
The DNA here is from genome assembly GCF_054050195.1 of Geodermatophilus sp. SYSU D00710. NCBI lineage: Bacteria > Bacillati > Actinomycetota > Actinomycetes > Geodermatophilales > Geodermatophilaceae > Geodermatophilus > Geodermatophilus sp. SYSU D00710. The sequence continues at coordinate 28,066 of NZ_JBJGYX010000067.1, read as the reverse complement.
GGCCTCGACGAGGAAGCCGTCGTGCCCGTACGGCGAGGACAGCACCCGCAGCGGCACCCCGAGCGCGTCGGCCACCCGCTGCTGCAGCCCCAGCGGGTAGAGCCGGTCGCTGTCGACCCCGGCCACGACGACGCGGGCCGTCACGCGGGCCAGCGCCGCCTCCACGCCGCCCCGGCCGCGGCCGACGTCCCAGGTGTTCATCGCCTCGGTGAGCACCACGTAGCTGCCGGCGTCGAAGCGGCGGGCGAGCTTGTCGGCGTGGTGGTCGAGGTAGGAGGCGACGGCGAAGCGGCCGTCGTCCTGCACCGTGGTGCCGAACCGCTCCTCGAGCTCGAACGCGCTGCGGTAGGTGAGGTGGGCGATCCGCCGCGCGACGCCGAGGCCGGCCACCGGTCCCGGCCCGGGCAGGTGGTCACCGCCCGCCCACGCGGGGTCGGCGCGGATGGCGGCCTGCTGGGTGGTCTGCGTGCCCAGCTGGTCGGCGGTGACCGCGGCACCCGAGGCGAGGAAGAACAGCCCGGCCACCCGGTCGGGCAGCGCGACCGCCCACTCCAGCGCCCGCATGCCGCCCATCGACCCGCCGACGACGGCGGCCCACCGGCGGACGCCGAGCGCGTCGGCCAGCGCGGCCTCGACCAGCACCTGGTCGGCGACGGTCACCTCGGGGAACCGCGATCCCCACGGGCGGCCGTCGGGCGCCGTCGAGGACGGCCCGGTGGTGCCCTGGCAACCGCCGAGCACGTTGGCGCAGACGACGAAGAGCCGGTCGGTGTCCAGCGGTGCGCCCGGCCCGACCAGCGGCGCCCACCAGCCCGGCGTCGGGTGACCGGGCCCGGCGGGACCGGTGACGTGGCTGTCGCCGGTCAGCGCGTGCTCGACCAGCACCGCGTTGCCGCCGTCGGGCGCGAGCGTCCCCCACGTCTCGTACGCGACCCGGACGCCGGGCAGCACCCCGCCGCGCTCCAGCCGGACCGGGCCGTCCAGGTCGAGGAACAGCCGGTCCCCGGCGGGGTCGCCGTCGCGCCACCCGCCGGTGCGCGGCGGGGTGAGGGACGCCGGGGCGTCCCTCACCCCGGTCACGTCAGGCCTCCTTGGCGCTGCGGAACCCGGCCTCGAGGTCGGCCAGGATGTCCTCGATGCCCTCCAGGCCGGCGGCCAGCCGCACCAGACCGGGCGTGACGCCGGTGGTCAGCTGCTCCTCCGCGGTCAGCTGCGAGTGCGTCGTGGACGCCGGGTGGATGACCAGGCTGCGCACGTCGCCGATGTTGGCGACGTGGCTGTGCAGCTCCAGGCCCTCGACGAACCGCCGGCCGGCCTCGATCCCGCCGCGGATCTCGAAGGCGAGCACCGCCCCGGCGCCCTTCGGGGCGTAGCGCTGGTGGGCGGCGTACCACGGCGAGGAGGGCAGGCCGGCGTAGTGCACCGACTCCACCTCGTCGTGGGCCTCGAGGAACTCGGCCACCCGCTGGGCGTTGGCCACGTGCCGCTCCATCCGCAGCGACAGCGTCTCGATGCCCTGTACGACCAGCCAGGCGTTGAACGGGCTGATCGCCGGGCCGAGGTCGCGCAGCAGCTGCACCCGGGCCTTGAGCGCGTAGGCCGGGGCGCCGAGGTCGGCGTAGACGACGCCGTGGTAGGTCGGGTCCGGCGTGGTGAAGCCCGGGAACTTCCCGCTGGTCCAGTCGAAGCCGCCGCCGTCGACGATGAGCCCGGCGATCGCGGTGCCGTGGCCGCCGAGGTACTTGGTGGCCGAGTGGACGACGACGTCGGCGCCGTGCTCGAGCGGGCGCACCAGGTAGGGCGTGGCGATGGTGTTGTCGACGATCAGCGGCACGCCGTTGCGGTGGGCCACCTCGGCGACCGCGGCGATGTCGAGGACGTCGCCCTTCGGGTTGCCGATCGACTCGCCGTAGAACGCCTTGGTGTTCTCGCGGACCAGCGCCTGCCAGTTCTGCGGGTCGTCGGGGTCCTCCACGAAGGAGACCTCGACGCCGAGCTTGGGCAGCGAGTGGTGCAGCAGGTTGTACGTGCCGCCGTAGAGCGAGGCCGAGGCGACGACGTGGCTGCCGGCCTCGGCGACGTTGAGCAGCGCCAGGGTCTCGGCCGCCTGGCCGCTGGCCACCGCGAGCGCCGCGACCCCGCCCTCGAGGGAGGCCACGCGCTGCTCGAGCGCGTCCTGCGTGGGGTTCATGATCCGCGTGTAGATGTTGCCCAGTTCGGCCAGCGCGAACAGGTCCGCGGCGTGCTGGGTGTCGCGGAACTGGTAGCTGGTGGTGGCGTAGATGGGCAGCGCGCGGGCGCCCGTCGTGGGGTCGGGGCTGGTGCCGGCGTGGATCTGCCGGGTCTCGAAGCTCCAGCTCTTCGGGTCGGTCACGCGCCGTCTCCTCTCGCTCCGGAGGACCTGCGGCGCACAGGTGCTCCGTCCTTGCCGGGCAGCGGGCGCCGCACGGCCGGCTCTTCCCCTGGGAGCACCTCAGACGGAGGAAGAGGTTGCCGGGCAGCAAGCCAGGTGCTTCGCGCTGCCTCTCGTGAGCCTGCCCCCGACGATAGCCCAGGTCAGCGGCGGTCGTTCCCGGGGTGCACGCGGGCGAGCGCGGCCCGGGCGTCGTCGTCGAGGCGCCGCACCAGCTCGGCGGCGGGGACGGCCTCGGCCAGGCGGTGCGCCTGCCCGGCCCACATGCTCTGCCCCCCGGGGTCGCCGGCCCGCCGGGCCGCCGCGCGCAGCGGCGAGGTCAGGTGGTGGACCTGGGGGTAGGCCGCCGGGGCAGCGGGGGAGTGCTCGGTGAGGAAGCGGTTGACCAGCCCGCGGGCGCGCCGGCCGCTGAAGGCGCGGGTCAGCGCCGTGCGCCCGGAGGTGGTGAGCGCCTCGCGGTGCGCCGGGGCGGTCCCCGCCTCGGGGCAGCGGAGGAACGCCGTGCCCAGCTGCGCGGCCTCCGCCCCGGCCACCAGCACCGCGGCGACGGCGGCGCCGTCGGGGATCCCGCCGGCGGCGACCAGCGGCAGGTCGACGGCCCGGGCGACGAGGCGGAGCAGCGGCAGCAGCCCGTACTCGCCCTCGCCGTCCCGGTCGGACGGTCCGCCCCGGTGCCCGCCGGCCTCGATGCCCTGCACGACCAGCGCGTCGGCGCCGCCGTCGCGGGCCGCGACCGCCTCCTCGGGGGTGGTGACGGTGACGAGCACGGTGGACCCGGCGGCGTGCAGCGCGGCGACCACGTCCGGGCGGGGCAGGCCGAAGGTGAACGAGACCACCGGCACCCGCTCCTCGGCGAGCAGGGCGACCTTGTCCTCCCAGGCGTCGTCGTCGGCCCGGGGCTCGCCCAGGTCGACGCCCCAGCGCCGGGCCTCGGGCCGGAGCCGCTCGGCGTAGCGGCGCACGGCGTCGGCGTCGGCCGGCGGTCCGGGCACGAAGACGTTGACCGCGAACCGCTGCCCGGTCAGCGCCCGGACGGCGTGCACCTCCTCGCGCACCGCCGACGGCGTCCGGTACCCGGCAGCGAGGCAGCCCAGCCCGCCGGCCTCGGACACCGCAGCCGCGAGCGCGGGCGTGGAGGGCCCGCCGGCCATCGGTGCCTGCACGACCGGCCGGCGCAGTCCCAGGACCATGCGGCTCATCCTCCGCCCGGGCGGGGTCAGCCGGGCGGGGAGACGGTGGTCGGTCCCGAGCCGGGCGTCGTCGCCGGACCGGGGGTGGTCGTCGGGACCGGCGCCGACGGCGTCTCCCCGGTCGTGCCGGCCGGGGGCTCCGTCGTCGGCGGGGCGGTCTCCTCCGGCGTGGTCGCCGGCGCCTGGCTGGTCGGCGCCTCGGTGGTCTCGGTGGCCGGGGTCTCGGTGGCCGGGGCCTCGGTCGCGGGCGCCGTGGTGCCGGCCGGCGCGGGGGCGGGCGTGGTCACCGTCGTGGTGCCCGCCGGGTCGGTGCCGGCCGGGTCGGGCCGCACGTAGAGGTAGAGCAGGCCCAGGCCGAGGAAGAGCAGGACCAGGACCACGGTCGAGGTGCGGGCCCGTCCGATGTGGCCGGGCGTGCGGCGCAGGACGGACAGGCCGAACCGGCCGCGGGCGGCCGGGTCGCCGCCGGAGCCGGGTCCGCCGGCGGGCTCGGCGGGGCGGGGGGCGCCGGGGACGGTCACGGCTTCGCCGCCGGCGCGGGACGAGCGGGCAGGGGAGCCGGCTCGGGGCTCGGCGTCAGCGTCAGCCCGGCGCGGGCGAAGGCCAGCACGATCCGCTCGCGCAGGTCGCGGCCCACGTCGAACTGCCGGCCGGGCAGGGTCCGCGCCACCACCCGCACGTTGACCTGCTCGAGGTCGATGCTCTCCACGCCCATGACGCTGGGCTCGTCGAGCAGCAGCCGGCGCAGCCCGGCGTCGGCGAAGGCCTCGCGGCCGACCTCGTGGAGGATCTCGTTGACCCGGGTGACGTCGGCGCTGGTCGGCACCGGGACGTCGACCACCGCCCGCGCCCAGTCGCGGGAGAGGTTCACGACCTTGACGATCTGCCCGTTCGGGAGGGTGACCACCTCGCCGTCGGCCGAGCGCAGCCGGGTGATCCGCAGCGTGACGTCCTCGACCGTGCCCTCGGCGGGGTCACCGCCGCCGACCACCTGGATGGAGACGACGTCGCCGAAGCCGTACTGCCGCTCGGTGATGAGGAAGAACCCGGCCAGGACGTCACCGACGATGCGCTGCGCGCCGAAGCCCAGCCCGACGCCGAGCACGGTGGCCGGCGCCACCAGCCCGGTGACCGGGACGCCGAGGCGGGCGAGCACGTAGAAGACCGCCACCGCGTAGACCATGACGATCAGCGCCCAGGTGATCACCTGGGTCAGCGAGTGCCGGTGCTTGGCGGCCTCCGAGCGGACCAGCACGTCGCCGTCGGTGGAGCGCGCGTCGATGCGGTCGGTGATCCGCGTGCCCACCCAGGTGATGAAGCGGGCGATCAGCACCGAGCCGAGGATGATCAGCACGATCTCCAGGCCGCGGCCGGCGAGCCAGTCGAGCAGGTCGGTCAGCGGCCCCATGGCGGTCAGGTCCTCCGTCCGTGTCGCGTCCTGCCCCCCATCCAACCGGTCTGCCCGGGCGGACCGCTCAGCGCGGCTCGACGAACAGCGAGGCGACCGAGCGGCCGACCCTCCCCTCCGTGTCGTAGAGGTCGGCCGCGCACTGCCCGATCCCGGTGGGCCCCAGCGTGGTGACGGCGTCCATCGCCAGCCACTGCCCCACGGGCTGCCGGAACAGCGCGACGACGAGGTCGACGTTGGCGAAGGTGGCCTGCGACCAGTCCAGCGCCGCGGAGGTGCCGCTGGCCGCGTCGGTCATCACCAGCAGGTGCTGCAGCGGCGTGATCGGCTCGCCGTCGACGAGGGCGCACACCGGCCGGGTCCACGTCGCCGCCGGGCCGGTCCCTCTGATCGAGCCGCCGGCCTCGCGCCACTCCAGCGACCGGTGGTAGGCGACCTCCTGGCGGAAGACCGAGAACGCCGCGGGCCGGCCGTCCTGCGGCCCGACCGGGAACCGCTGCGGCGGGTGCGCGGCGGCGGCGGAGTCGCGGGCGCGCATCCGCCAGGCGGTCAGCCGCATCACCGGCCGCCCGCCGGCCTCCAGCGTCGCCTCGACCAGCTCGATCCGGCGGCCCGGGCGCAGCACCCGCGCGCCCACCCGCACCGGGCCCACCGGCACGGGGCCGAGGACGTCGAAGGCCAGCCGCACCGGCTGGCCGCCGTCGATCCCGCCGGTGCGCTCGACCTCGCGCGCCAGCAGCGCGGCGGGCGGGCCGGCGTGCTGCAGGCCCGGGTCCCACGGCCCGATGGTCAGCGCGGTGGCGGCGAACCCGTCGCCGTCGGGGAGGTAGAAGGCCGGGGGCAGGTCCACGCCGGGCAGTCTCGCCGGGTGCCGCCCGGTCAGCTGCGGCGGGTCAGCCACGCCGCCGTGGCGACCCACACGGCGGCCGCGCCCGCGGCGGTCCACCACAGCCAGCGCAGCGACCGGCCCTCGGTCGACAGCGCCAGCAGGGCGGCCACGACGCACACCGCGCCGGCCAGCGGCGTGGAGCGCAGCAGCGTGCCGGCCGTGTCCGCCCCGGGGACCGCGAAGAAGAGCACCGCCGCCATGACGAGCAGGAGCGCGCACAGCGCGCCGAGGTAGGCCGCCGTCACCCCGGCCTCCGCGGGCAGCGTGACCGCGCCCAGGCCGCCGGCCGCCGCGCCGAGCGCGAGCCACGTGAGCAGCCGGCGACGGCGGCGGGACCAGGGCGGCCGGGGTTCGCTCACGCCGTCGAGGGTGCCCGGCGTCCCCGGGCGCCACGCGCGGCGACGAGTTCCGCGGCGCCGGGCCGTCTCCCCTCGCGCCGGGGCCGCCGGGCCCCCGACGGACGGAGTGCCCCGTGCGCATGGTCTTCCTCAACCTGCCGGTCGCCGACGTGGCGGCCAGCCGCGCCTTCTACACCGCGCTCGGCTTCTCGATCAACGAGCAGTTCTCCGACGACTCGTCGGCCTCGGTGGTCGTCAGCGACACGATCTTCGTCCAGCTGATGACCCGCGAGAAGATGCGCGGCTTCGTCCCCGACGGGACACAGGTCGCCGACCCGCGCACGGCCACGGCGGCGCTGTACGCGCTGTCCTGCGAGAGCCGCGAGGAGGTCGACCAGCTGGTGGAGAAGGCCCTCGGCGCCGGTGGCGGGCGCTGGATGCCGGCGCAGGACCACGGCTTCCTGTACGGCTCGAGCTTCACCGACCCCGACGGCCACGTCTGGGAGGTCATGGGGATGGACCCGGCTCAGGGGCAGTGACCCCCGGTAGGCGGCGTATGTCGTTACGCCCGCTACAGTCGGACGGGTGCCGCTCATCCGCCGGCCCGCCGTCGGCTACCTGCTCACCCTCGCCGCGGCGGGCCTGTTCGCCGTCAACGGCACGGTGTCCACGCTGGCGCTGCGGGCCGGCGTCCCGCCGACCTGGCTGACGGCGATGCGCTGCGCCGGTGCGGCGGCCGGGCTGCTGGTCGCGCTGGCGGTCCTCGCGCCGCGGCGGCTGCGGCTGACCTGGCGCGAGGTGCCGCTGGTCGCCGCATTCGGCGTGGTCGGCGTCGCCCTGACGCAGTTCCTGTACTACGTCGCCATCGGGCGGCTGCCGGTCGGCATCGCGCTGGTCTTCGAGATGACCGCGCCGGTCTGGATCGCGCTGTGGGTGCGGCTGGTGCGGAAGGAGCCGGTGCGCCCGCGCATCTGGCTGGCGCTGACGCTGTCACTGGGCGGCCTGGTGCTGGTCGCGCAGGTGTGGCAGGGCGGGGGCTCGCTGGACCTGCTCGGCGTCGTCGCGGGCCTGGCCGCGGCGGTCTGCCTGGCCACCTACTACCTCCTGGGCGAGCGTGGCACGGCCGAGCGCGACCCGGTGGCGCTGACCTGCTGGAGCTTCGTGGCCGCGGCGTTGTTCTGGGCGGTCGCCGCGCCGTGGACGCGCTTCGACCCCGCCGTCCTCGCCGACCGGGTGCCGGTCTCGCTGGGCGCGGTGGCGCTGCCGCTGTGGGTGCTGGTGCTGTGGATCGTCGTCCTGGGGGCGATCACGCCGTTCTGGCTGTCGATCGCCGCGCTGCGGCACCTGCCGCCCACGACCGCCGGGCTGGTGGCCACGATCGAGCCGGTGTTCGCCTCGGTGGTCGCGTGGCTGTGGCTGGAGCAGGTGCTCACCGGCTGGCAGGTCCTCGGCGGGCTGGTCGTCCTCGGCGGCATCGCGCTCGCCCAGACCGCGCGCGCCCGCGCCCGCCCGGCGCCGGCGCCCCTCCCGGAGACGCCGGCGCCGCTGCCCTCCTAGGTCACCTTCCGGGCGTCGCGCAGCCAGCCGGCCAGCCGCTCCATGTAGCGGGCCTGGGCGGCGTGGTCCATGCCGACGTACTCCCACGGGTGCACCTGCCCGGCCTGCACGGCCGGCAGCAGCCGGTAGGTGGGCTGGCCGGACATCTGCTCGGGCGTCATCGCGCCGCGCAGCGAGTACAGCAGGACGTCGCTGGGGTGCTGCGGCACGTTCTCCCAGCCCGCCGTCTGCCAGAACCAACCCTCGCCGCCCGGGTCGACGAACCGGACGCCGAGGTCCCGGTAGAGGCGCAGCGACGGGTCGTCGGCGGCCTTGGCCATGTAGAAGCCCTCGTCGGGGTAGGCCGCCACCGGCAGCACGGTGACGCCGGACGAGGCGGCCTCGGCGAGCTCGGCCGACGCCTGCTCGTAGGCCTGCCGGGCCGCGCGCGCCTCCGAGCCGTCCAGGTCGGCACCGAGTGCCCCGGCCAGCTCGGCGGTGCGCTCGATGACGTCGGCGGCCGACCCGCGCCAGGCGATCGCGATGACCGGGGCGATCCGCGCGACCTGCTCCTGCTGCTCCAGCGACTCGAATCCGTACAGCGGCTGGGTCCCGTCCAGCGTCCCCTCGGAGTCCACCGGGTAGACCGTGGTCACGACGACGTCGGGATCGGCGGCGGCCAGCGCCTCGAGGTCGATCGCGCCGTAGCTCTCGCCGACGATCTCCACCCCGGACAGGTCGCGCCCCTCGAACTGCACGTCGTCGGCGGCCGAGGTCTGGCCGAAGGTCGCCACCGGCTCGATGCCGAGGTTCCACAGCGACGACGCGACGTCGTTGAGGCCGGCGACCCGCTCGGGCCGCGCGTCGAGCTCGACGGTGGTGCCGACGTCGTCGGTGAACGACCAGCCCGGCCCGGACGAGCCGGCCGCCCGGGTGTCCTCGGCGGTCGAGCAGGCGCTCGCGGCGAGCAGCGCGGCGAGCGCCAGGGCGGCGCCGAGCGGGCGCGTGGGTCGGGACACGGGGTCTCCTCGCAGGTCGGGCAGGGGACTCCCCCCGCAGGCAGCGGAGAGGTTAGCCTTGCCTTACTCGCGGTCCGCTCGGGCCGTCCGACCGGGAGAGCGGAGACCGCAGTGACCACGACCGAGACGACCGAGGCCCCGGCCGCCGCGCTGCCGCAGTGGCTGTTCTTCGAGACGGTCGTCGCCCGGGTGCGCCCGCTGGGCCCGTCGATGGTCCGGATCACCCTCACCGGGCCAGGGCTGGGCGGGTTCGGCGTGGCCGGTGACGACCAGCGCGTCAAGCTCGTCCTCGGCCCCGACCCGGGAGCGCTGGCCGAGCTGCACGCCGCCGGCTCCGAGTGGTACCCCACCTGGTGCACGCTGCCGGAGGAGCGCCGGCCGGTGCTGCGCACCTACACCGTGCGCGCGGCGCGGCCGGAGGTGGCCGAGGTCGACCTCGACGTCGTCCTGCACGGCGTCGACGACGGGCACGCCGGCCCGGCCGCGACCTGGGCCGCGCACGCCGCGCCGGGCGACCCGGTCGTGCTCATGGGCCCGGACCGGCCCGGTCGCGGCCGCGCCTGGGGGGTCGAGTGGGCGCCGCCCGCGACCGCGCGCTGCCTGCTGCTGGCCGGCGACGAGACCGCCGTCCCCGCGGTCGGCGCGATCCTCGAGTCCCTGCCGGCCGGGCGGCGCGCGGTCGCCGTCCTGGAGGTGCCGCAGGCCGGCGACGTGCAGGACCTGCGACTGCCCGAGGGGGTGACCGTGCGCTGGCTGGCCCGCGCCGACCGCCCGCGCGGCGAACTGCTCGTCCCCGCCGTCCACGCCGCGCTGGTCGACCTCGGCGTCGCCGCGGCGCCGGGCGCCGCCCCGGAGGACGTCGACCTCGATGCCGAGCCGCTGTGGGAGGTCCCCGAGGACCCGGCGGCCGGCGCGGGCTGCTACGCGTGGCTGGCCGGTGAGGCCGGGGTGGTCAAGCGGCTGCGCCGGCACCTGGTCGCCGACCTCGGCGTCGACCGGCGCGCGGTGGCGTTCATGGGCTACTGGCGCGAGGGCCGCTCGGAGTCCTGACGGGGCGCTGTTCCACGATCAGGGTCCCTGATCGTGGAGCGTCCTCCCTCACGGTGGGACGTGAGGGAGGACGCCCGGGGATCAGGGACCCTGATCCCCGGGGCAACCCCCCGCCGGGCTCAGCGGAGGCGGCGGACCGGGACGACCATCGGGGTGCCGGCCACCGGGTCGGGCACCACGCGGGCCTCGAGGTCGAAGACGTCGGCCAGCAGCTGCTCGGTCAGCACCTCGTGCGGCGTGCCCGAGGCGATCAGGACGCCGTCGCGCATGGTCACCAGCCGCTGCGCGTACCGGGCGGCGAGGTTGAGGTCGTGCAGCACGACGACCACCGTGCGGCCGCGCTCCGCGTGCAGCCGGGACACCAGCTCCAGCACGTCGATCTGGTGGGAGAGGTCGAGGTAGGTCGTCGGCTCGTCGAGCAGGAGCAGGTCGGTCTGCTGCGCCAGCGCCATGGAGATCCAGGCCCGCTGCCGCTGCCCGCCGGAGAGCTCGTCGACCGGGCGGTCGCCGAGGTCGGCCATGTCGGTCCAGGCCAGCGCCTCGGCGACGACGGCCTCGTCCTCGCGCGACCACTGCTGCAGCCAGCTCTGGTGCGGGTGCCGGCCGCGGGCGACCAGGTCGGCCACGGTCAGGCCGGCCGGTGCCACCGGCGTCTGCGGCAGCAGGCCGAGGACGCGGGCCACCTCGCGGGTCGGCGTCCTCGCGATCGACCGGCCGTCGAGCAGCACCCGGCCGGCCGCCGGGCGCAGCAGCCGGCCCAGCGCGCGCAGCAGCGTGGACTTGCCGCAGCCGTTGGGGCCGACGATCGCGGTGAACGAGCCGTCGGTGAGGGTGAGGTCGAGCCCGTCGACGACCACCCGGTCGTCGTAGGCCAGGCGCAGGTCCTCGGCGGCCAGGCGGACCGGGGGGACGGGGGTGGGCACGTGCACGGGCGCCTCGGAGGTGGAGGTCTTCATGCGGGGGTCCGCCTCCCGCGGACGAGCAGCCAGAGCAGGTAGGGCGCGCCGACGGCGGCGGTGAGGATGCCGACCGGGAGCGCCTCGGGCAGGACGGTGCGGGTGAGCAGGTCGGCGCCGGTGACCAGCGCGGCGCCGAGCAGGCCCGAGGCCAGCAGCGGCGGCCGCGAGCCCCCGGTCAGCCGGACGGCGATCTGCGGCACGACGAGCGCCACGAACGCGATCGGACCGGCCGCGGCCACCGCCGCCGCGACCAGCAGGACCGCGACGACGACCACCGCCGCCTGTGCCCTGGCCAGCCGGACGCCGAGACCGCGGGCGGTGTCGTCGCCGAACTGCAGGACGCCCAGGACGCGCCCGGCGGCCAGCGCGAGGGGGACCAGCACCGCGAGGGAGACCGCCAGCTGCGCGGCCTGGTCCCAGGTGCGGGCGTTGAGCGAGCCGGTGATCCACACGTACGCGGCCGCGGCGTCGTAGATCTCCGCGCGGGTGAGCAGCCAGTCGGTGAGCGCCTGGCCGACGGTCCACAGGGCGATGCCCACCAGCACGAGGCGGAAGCCGTCGAGCCCGGCGCGCCAGGCGAGGACGAACAGCAGGGCACCCGCGACCAGCGCACCGAGCAGCGCGGCCAGGGGCACGCCGAGGCCGCCGAGCAGCGCGCCCGCCGAGCCGCTGCCGCCGAGCACGATCGCCGCGACCGCGCCGACCGAGGCGCCCTGGGTGATGCCGAGGACGTCGGGGGAGGCCAGCGGGTTGCGCGCGAAGGTCTGGAACAGCGCCCCGGCCAGGCCCAGCGCCAGGCCCACCAGCACCCCGACCAGCGTCCGCGGGGCACGCAGCTCCAGCACGATGAACCGGTGGCTGTCCACGCCGGCGCCCACCAGCGTCCGCAGCACGTCACCGATGCCGAGGGGGTAGTCGCCGCGGCCCAGGCTGGCCGCCGCGAGCAGCACGACGACGGCGAGCGCGGCCAGCGGGACGACGACCGAGCGCCAGCGGAACCGTGCCGAGACCGGCCCCATCCGCACCGTGACCGCGCGGCCGGCCGGGCGCCCGCCGGGCTCGGGCGGCGTCGTCTGCCGGACGGCGTCGACGGAGGCGGTCACGGCTGGGCCCTCACAGCGTCGCCGTCCGGCGGCGGCGGACCAGGGCCACGAAGAACGGGCTGCCGACGAGCGCGAGCACGATGCCCACCTGCAGCTCACCGGGGCGGGCCACCACCCGGCCGACGACGTCGGCGGAGAGCAGCAGCACCGCGCCCAGCAGGCCGGAGCAGGGCACCAGCCACCGGTGCGCCGGCCCGGTGAACGCCCGGACCACGTGCGGCACCACCAGCCCGACGAAGGCGATCGGGCCGCAGGCGGCGGTGGCCGCGCCGGCCAGCAGGGTGACCGCGGCCAGCCCGAGCCCGCGGGCCAGCCACACCCGCTGGCCCAGGCCGCGGGCGACGTCCTCGCCCATGCCGAGCAGGTCCAGGGCGGGCGCGTTGAGCAGCGCGAGCACCAGGCCGGCGGCGATGAACGGCGCCACCTGCCAGGCGACGTCGGCACCGCGGCCGGCCAGCGCGCCGACCACCCAGAACCGGAAGGCGTCGAGGGAGTCGGAGTCGCTGACCAGCAGCGCCCGGACCAGCGCGAACAGCAGCGCGGACAGCGCCGCCCCGGCCAGCGCGAGGGTGACCGGGGTGGCCCCGCCCTTGCCCACCGAGCCGAGCGCGAACACGGCGACCGTGCCGGCCAGGGCCCCGGCGAAGGCGAACCACACGTAGCCCGACGGCGTGCCGACGCCCAGCAGCGTGATCGCCAGGACGACGGCGAACGAGGCCCCGGCGGTGACGCCGAGCAGGCCGGGGTCGCCCAGCGGGTTGCGGGTGTGCCCCTGCATGAGCGCGCCGGAGACGCCGAGCGCGGCGCCGACCATGAGGCCCAGCGCCGTCCGCGGGACCCGCAGGTCCCAGACGATCACCGCCTCCTCGGTGCCCAACGAGCGGTCGGAAAGGGCGGTCCAGACGGTGCCCAGCCCCAGCGGGCGGGTGCCGATCGCGATGCTCGCCGCACAGGCGACGACGACCAGCCCGGCCAGGACGAGGACGCCGAGCACGCGGCGCCGGGTGCGGGTGGCGCGGGCCGGGCGCCCGACGGTCCCCGGGGTCGCCGCAGGGCGGCTGGTGGCGCTGGGGACGGGCACCGGCGAGCTCCGGACGGGCAGGGGCTAGGTGAGGCTCACCTTAGTCCGTGGCCGGGTGGTGTGCTCACCCGTCCAGCCGGCGGCTGCCCGCGCGCCACTCCTCCTCCACCCCGACCTGGCCGGGTGCCACGCCCGCCGCGGGCAGCTGCGGCCGCTCGCGCAGGCTGCGCTTGAGCTCGGCGAAGCCCGGGAAGCGGGCCAGGCCCACCACGTGGTCCCACAGCTCCGCCGCGCGGTCCTCCGCAGGCACCCGGCTGATCACCGGGCCGAAGAACGCGATGCCGTCCGGCGGCTCGAAGTGCAGGATCGGCGTGCCGACGTCGCGTCCGGTCAGGCTCAGCGCCTCGTCGGTCTCGGCCTGCAGCACGCCGTCCCAGCGGTCGTCGTCGAGCGCGGCGGCCAGGTCCCGCGGCAGCCCGGCGCGGTCGAGGACCGGCTCCAGGTAGGCGGCGGTGCCGCGCCGGGCCGCGGTGCCGGGACGGTCGGGCTCGGTCTCGAACACCTGCTGCCCGAGGTGCTCGTAGAGGACGCCGACCGCCGCCCGCCCGTGCTGCTCGCGCGTCTGCGCGAACACCCGCAGCAGCCGCAGGCCCGCGGTGTGGCCCTCCTCGTACTCGGGCGGGAAGTGCGCGGCGTAGTCGACGTGCGCGTTGAGCAGCCGCAGCGAGATCAAGCGCCAGTCGACGTCGTAGGCGCGCTGCGCGGCGACCAGGCGCACCCACCTGCTGGTCAGCCAGGCGAAGGGGCAGACGGGGTCGAAGTAGAAGTGCAGGTCGGCCACGGCTCCATGCTGCTCCTGCCGCCGCGATCCGGTGCCATCAACGCGATAATGGCGGTTTCCCGGCGCCGGCTACGGGCCCCGAGGCTCAGCTCGGCAGGAGGGCCTCGATCGCGGTGCGGACCTCGGGTGCGCCCGGGTCGGTCGTCGGCCGGAACCGCGCGACGACCGCGCCGTCGGCGTCGACCAGGAACTTCTCGAAGTTCCACTGCACCGGGCCGGCCTCGCCGTTCGCGTCGGCGGCCGTGGTCAGCCGCTGGTACACCGGGTGCACGCCGTCGCCGTTGACCTCGATCTTGTCCGTCATGGGGAAGGTGACGCCGTAGGTGGCCGAGCAGAAGCCGGCGATCTCCTCGGCGGTGCCCGGCTCCTGTCCGGCGAACTGGTTGCAGGGCAGGCCGACGACGGTGAACCCGCGGGGGCCGTACTCGCGCTGCAGCTGCTCGAGCTGGGTGTACTGCGGGGTCAGGCCGCACCGGCTGGCCACGTTGACCAGCAGCGCCGGGCGGCGGCCGGTCAGCTCGCCGAGCGTGGTGTCCTCGCCCTGCAGGGTCGCGACGGGCAGGTCGAGCAGGTCGGTCACGGGGGCTCCTCGGTGCGGGACGGGGGTGCGGGCGCCCCGCCGATCCTCCCCTCAGTCCAGACCGCGGACGTCGTCGGGGACGTCGACGGCGTGCTGGCGCAGCGCCGACAGCGGCACCACCTCCAGCGCCCGCGCGTTGGTGGCCGCCAGCACCACGCCGGCCGCCGCCCCGGCGCGGTAGGCCTGCAGCCAGCGCACCGCGACGACGCACCAGCGGTCACCGGGGCGCAGGCCCGGGAACCCGTACTCCGGGCGCGGCGTGGTGAGGTCGTTGCCGAGCTCGCGCTGCAGGGCGAGGAACTCCCGCGACACGACCGCGCACACCGTGTGGCTCCCGAGGTCCTCCGGCCCGCTGCGGCAGGTCCCGTCGCGGAAGAAGCCGGTCAGCGGCTCGGTCCCGCAGGGCTCGAGTTCGCCACCCAGCACGTTGCGCTCGGTCTCCGGCTCGGTCATGGGCGGATGGTGGCAGAGCGGGCGTGCCGCGGGCCCGGCCGACGGTGCGGTCGGCCGGGCCCGCGGGTGGTCAGCCGGTCACCGGCCGGCGCCGGGCCGACAGGATCAGCACCGCGCCCAGCAACAGGGCCAGCAGGCCCTTGCCCAGCACCCCGGTGGCGTCGGTGCCGGTGTAGGCCAGGCGCCCGCCGGCGGTGCCGGAGTCCCCGGCCGCCGCGCTACCGGAGTCGGACCACGCGCCGGACGACGCGGCCGACCAGGTCCCGGTCCACGAGCCGGTCCACGGGCCGGTCCAGGAGCCCGTCCACGGGCCGGTCCACGCGCCGGGCCAGGTACCGCTCCGGGAGCCGGTCCAGGCGGCCGGCCGGGAGGGCGCCCCGTCGGCGGGCCGGTCCCCGGCCTGGCCGCCGGCGTGCGGGTGACCCGGCTGGAGACCCGGCTGCTGCGGGCCGGCCGGTGGGGTCGGGCCGGCGGACGGCGAGCAGTCGGCCGACGCGTCGCCGAGCAGGCCGAGCCCCACGCCACAGACGGTCACCGGGACGTCGACGCCGATCCCGTCACCGCCGCCGGTCTCGTCACCACCCCCGGTGCCGGAGCCGTCCGCCGGCGGGGTGCAGTCGGCCGACGCGTCGCCGAGCAGGCCGACGACGGTGCCGCACACGGTCACGGGCACGTCGACGTCGACGAGGGCGTCGTCACCCGCGGCGTCCCCGGACCCGCTGCCGCCCGGCAGGGCGCAGTCCGCGGCGGCGTCGCCGAGCACGCCCACGCCGGTGCCGCAGACGGTCACCGGCACGGCGACGTCGAGCAGGTCGCCGGCCGGACCGTCGGTCCCGGTCGTGCCGCCGCCGGCCGGGGTGCACTGGCCGGCCGCGTCGCCGAGCACGCCGGCGCCGGTGCCGCAGACGGTCACGGGCACCGCCACCGCGGCCGGCGGTGCCGCCGGGGCGGTGCCGGTGGCCGGCGCCTCGCCGAGGACGCCGACGGCGTTGCCCGTCACGGTGACCGGGACGGCGACGTCGGCCGGTCCGGCGGGCGGGGGAGCGGCCGGCGCCTGGGCGACCTCGCCGCCGGCGACCGCGGCGTCGTTGCCGCCGATCGTCACGGGCACCGAGACGGTGGCGGGGCCGAGGTCGGCGGTGAGCTCGGCCGAGACGGCGGGCAGCTCGAGGCCGCCGTCGGCGGGGACGTCGCCGAGGACGCCCACCGCGTTGTCGGTGACGGTGACCGGCACGGTCACGTCGAGGTCGTCGGACGCCGAGGCGACGCCGGTGCCGACGGCCAGCAGGCCGCCGGTCAGCAACGCCACGCGCAGGGCACGGGTGGCCCATCGGTTCATGGGAGGTCTCCTGACTGGGTGCTGGGGCCCCGGTCCCGGACGGGACGGCGGGGGTCGTGCGCTCGGCCGGCGGGGAGCCGGCGGCGCAGCACTCAGTCGGGAGAGGTGGCGGGGTCGACCGGGTCGGCGGCCGCGGCCTCGCGGGCGCCGGCGGAGACGGCACCGGCCGCGCGCACGAGCGCGGCGCAGGCGGCCTCGGGGAGGTCGGCGGAGGGCTGGTCGCGGTCGGCGCCGGCCCCGGACGCCGCCGTGCCCGCCGGCGCCGGCACGGCCGGGACCACCGGCGCGGTCGGGGCGACCGGCGGGACGGGCAGTGGCTGCGCGGGGCCGACGGCGGCGGCGGTGGGCGCGGACGGCGCGGCGACGACCGGGCCGACGGGGGCGGCCGTCGACGCGGCGTCCGGCGACCCCGGGCTCGGGGCCACGGCACCCGGGGCCGCCGGGACGGGGGCGTCCACCGGCGCAGCGGCGGACGGCGGCACCGCGGAGGACGGCGCGACCGGGGCGGCCGCGGGAGCGGCGACGGGCGGCGGCACGTCGCCCTGACCGGGGACGGGCGGCAGCACCCCGGTCACCGGCTCGAGGACCTCGGGAACGGGCGCGACCGCGTCGGTGACCGGGGCCAGGACGTCGGTGACGGGCGCCAGGACCTCGGTGACCGGCGCGAGGGCCTCGCCCACGGGTGCGAGCACCGGGTCGAGCACGTCGGTCACCGGGGCGAGCGCGGCGGTCACGGGCGCGACGGCGTCGGACAGCGGCGCGACGACCGGCGCCACCGTCTCGGTCACCGTCTCGACGACCGGCGGCACCACCGGGGGCAGGACCTCGGGCAGCGGCGCCGTCGCCCCACCCAGCAGCTGCTCCACCGGGGCGGGCGAGGGGACGACGTCGTCCGCGGCGGCGGCCGTCTGGCCCGCCAGCCACACGCCGGCACCCACGCCGGCCAGGACCAGCACGCGGCCGCTCCACCGGCGCAGGCGGGCACGACGGCCTCCCGGTCCGGGTCGTCCGGCCATCGCACCTCCCCCGCCGTGCCGTCGTGACGCTCGGCACATGAATTGCAACCCACGGTCACGGCGAAACGGGAGTCGTCCGATCGGGGGAACCGGGCCGACGGGACGTGACCGTCCGGTCCACCGGGCGCCGCCCCGGTCACCCGATGGGCGCCCGGCGGTGGCAGAGTCCCGGCGTGACCCTCGACACTCCCGGCGCCGCGACCGGCCCCGCCGTCCTCTGGCAGCCGACGCAGGAGTCCCGGGACGCGACCCGGCTGGCGGGGTTCGCCCGCGAGGTGGCCGCGCGCCGCGGGCTCGACCTCGACCCGACCGACTACGACGCGATCTGGCGCTGGTCGGTCGGGCACCTCGACCAGTTCTGGGCCGACGTCGCCGCCTGGTCCGGGGTGCTGCCCGGCGTCCCCGACGACCGGGTGCTCCCCGACCGCAGCATGCCCGGCGCGGTCTGGTTCCCCGGCACCACGCTGAACTACGCCGAGCAGGCGCTGCGGCACGCCACCGACGCGCACCCCGCGCTGGTCGCGGTGGCCGAGGACGCCGAGCCGGTCGAGGTCTCCTGGGCCGACCTGCGCGGCCGGGTCGGCGCGTTCGCCGCCACGCTGCGCCGGCTCGGGGTGCGGCGCGGGGACCGCGTCGCCGGGTACCTGCCCAACGTCCCCGAGGCGGTCGTCGCGTTCCTCGGCGCCGCGTCGATCGGCGCGGTGTGGTCCTCGTGCGCACCGGACTTCGGCACCCGCGCCGTCCTCGACCGGTTCGCCCAGATCGAGCCGACCGTGCTGGTCGCCGTCGACGGGTACCGGTTCAACGGCCGGCAGTACGACCGGCGCGACGTCGTCGCGGAGCTGCGCGCGGCCCTGCCCAGCGTGCGGACGACGGTCGCCGTCCCCCGGCTGTTCCCCGGCGAGCTGCCCGACGACGCGCTGGCCTGGGCCGACGCGGTCGCCGAGGTGCAGGAGCCGGAGTTCGAGGCGCTGCCGTTCGACGCCCCGCTGTGGATCGTCTACTCCTCGGGCACCACGGGCCTGCCGAAGGGCATCGTGCACGGGCACGGCGGGGTCGTGCTCGAGCAGCACAAGCAGCTGGGCCTGCACGGCGACGTCGGCCCGGGCGACCGCTTCTACTGGTACGCCTCCACCGCCTGGATCATGTGGAACATCGCCACCTCGGCGCTGCTGCGCGGCGCCACCGTGGTCGTCCACGACGGCGCCCCGGCGTACCCCTCGGTCGACGCCCAGTTCGCCCTCGCCGCGCGCACCGGCATCACCTACCTCGGCACCAGCGCCGGGTACCTCGTCGCCTGCGAGAAGGCCGGCGTCCGGCCGGGGGAGACCCACGACCTCTCGGCGTTGCGGACGATCGGGTCGACCGGCTCACCGCTGCCGGAGTCGGCGTTCCACTGGGTGTACGACGCGGTGGGCAGCGACGTCTTCCTCGCCTCGGTGTCGGGCGGCACCGACGTCGCCACCGGGTTCATCGGCAGCACCCTGCTGCTCCCGGTCACCGCCGGGGAGCTGCAGCGGCCGATGCTCGGCGTCGCCGCGGCGGCGTGGGACGAGGACGGCCGGCCCGTCGTCGGCGAGCTCGGCGAGCTGGTCATCACCGAGCCGATGCCCACGATGCCGCTGCACTTCTGGAACGACCCCGACGGCAGCCGCTACCGCGAGGCCTACTTCGAGCCGTGGCCGGGCGTGTGGCGGCACGGCGACTGGATGGAGGTCACCGAGCGCGGCACCTGCGTCATCACCGGCCGCTCGGACTCCACCCTCAACCGCGGCGGCGTGCGCATGGGCACCGCCGACATCTACGCCGCCGTCGAGGGCTTCCCCGAGGTCGCCGACTGCGTCGTCCTCGGCGTCGAGCAGCGCGACGGCGGCTACTGGATGCCGCTGTTCGTGCAGCTGGCGCCCGGCGCCGAGCTCACCGACGACCTCGCCGGGCGCATCCGCGCCGCCATCCGGACCTCGGCCAGCCCGCGGCACGTGCCCGACGAGATCGTCGTCGTCCCCGGCGTCCCGCACACCCGCACCGGCAAGCGGCTGGAGGTGCCGCTCAAGCGGCTGTTCCAGGGGGTGCCGCCGGAGAAGGCGGTCAACCCCGGGGCGGTCGACGACGCCTCGCTGGTCGAGCACTACGTCGCGCTGGCCCGGGAGCGCGGCACGCGCTAGCCGGACCGACCGGGGTCACCGGGTCACCGCCGGGACCTCGTCGAGGCTGGTGTAGACCGCGGCGCCGCGGGCGCGGGCCAGCGCGACCATCTCGTCGGACCCGGCCGAGGCGCCGGGCAGCCGCAGCACGGCGTCGACGCGGGCGACCAGCCGCCGGCCCATCGGGTGGAACACCTCGTCGAAGGCGGCGTCGCCGACCCGGGTCGAGCCCGCGAGCTCCGCCAGCGGCAGCGCGAGGTCCTCCCCGTTGACGGCGAGGTGGCCGGCGCGGAACAGCTCCAGGCAGGCCTGCTGGATGGCGCGGTGGTTGGCCGTGATCTTCTCCGGATCGTCGCCGGTGCCCCCGCGGTAGGGGCCGGCGACCAGGATCATCAGGGGCTGCGTCACGAGAAGTCGACCTCCACGCCGGCGTCGTCGAGCGCGGCGAGGGTGTCCTGCGCCGCGGGGCTGAGCTGCGGGTCGCGGGCGCTGGCGTCGGTGACCAGCCGGCCGACGGCGTCCAGCGGCGCGACCGAGGAGAACGCGCGCACGCCGAGCTTGGCGGCGTCGGCGACGACGAGGGTGGCGCGCGCCTGTGCCAGCCCGACCTGCTTGACCGCGGCGTCCTCGAGGGTGAACTCCGACCAGCCGGCCTGCGCGCTCACGGCGCCGATCGACATGACGAACAGGTCGAAGGTGAGCTGCCGCAGCACCGCGGCGGTCAGCGGCCCGGACAGGCTGCGCTCGCCCGGCCGCGACTCCCCGCCGACGACGAGCAGCCGCACCCCCGGCCGGTCGGCGAGCGCCTCGGCCACCGGCAGGCTCACGACGGCGGCGGTGAACGGGCCCTCGCCCGCGGCGGCCCGGGCGGCCAGCGCCCGCGCGACGTGCACCGTCGTCGTCCCGGCGTCGAGCAGGACGGCGGAGCCCGGTTCGACCAGCGCGGCCGCGGCCCGGCCGATGCGCTCCTTGAGCCCGGCCTGCCAGCCGGCCCGCGCGGCGAACCCGGCTGCGCTCTCGGGCTCGGCGACGGCGACCGCGCCACCGCGCACCCGCTCGACCAGCCCCCGGGCCTGCAGCGCGTCGAGGTCGCGGCGGACGGTCATCTCCGAGACGCCGAGACGGGCCGCGAGGTCGGCGAGGGGCACCCGGCCGGCGTTGCGCACCAGTCGCAGGGTGACGTCGAGCCGGTCCGGGACGCCCATGCCGTCTTCCTACCAGACGTCTGTGAGATGTGTGAAGTTTCTGTGAAGTACAACCCGTTCACCGACCGGGATCCGCGCGCACGGATCCGGTGACGAGGCGCATCCGCTCGGCTACCTTCCCGCGCGGCCCGCCGCCGGACCGCCCTCCCGGACGGCGCGGCGGGCCGGTCCCGGGCAGCCGCCCGGGGCCCGACGACGCCCGAGGAGAACCGTGTACCGCACCCGCCCGACCGCCCGCCGCGCCCTTGCCGGGGCCCTGCTCGGCACCGCCCTGCTGCTCTCGGCCTGCAGC
Organism: Geodermatophilus sp. SYSU D00710; assembly: GCF_054050195.1. NCBI lineage: Bacteria > Bacillati > Actinomycetota > Actinomycetes > Geodermatophilales > Geodermatophilaceae > Geodermatophilus > Geodermatophilus sp. SYSU D00710. The sequence continues at coordinate 7,270 of NZ_JBJGYX010000067.1, read as the reverse complement.
GGGGACGACGACGTGGCCGCCGCCGGGGAGGGCGCCGCCGCCGCGGCGGGCGACGCCGTGGGCGCCGACGTGCCCGAGGAGTGCACCGCGGCCTTCCCGCTGACCGTCACCGGGGACGCCGACATCGCCGACGTCGGGTCCGTCCCCGCCGACTTCCCCGAGCCGCCGGCCGGGGCCACCCTGTGCGAGACCGGCGGGACGGCGGACGGCGGTCAGGAGTACGCCAACTACGCCTCCGACCTCGGCGCCGAGGAGGTCCTCGCGCACTACGAGTCGGCCGCGCCGGGCGCCGAGCGCACCGAGACCGGCCTCGGCGAGCCCGCTGTCTCCGGTTCCGCCGGCGACGTGTTCTGGCAGGTCGAGACGGTCGACGGCGGCTTCCGCCTGGTCTTCGCCGCCGCCTGACCTCCCGGTCCCGCGGACGCTCGTGCTCTGCACACACCCGTGTGCAGAGCACGAGCGGGCGGCGGGGATCTCAGCCGGCCACGAGCGCGGCCTCGTCGGCGTGGGCGACGTGCCCGAGTTCCCGCCAGACCAGGGCCAGCAGCACCGCCGACCCCGCGAAGGCGAACCAGAACGGCGCGGTCACGCCCCAGACCCGGGCCACCACCCCGCCGACGCCCTGACCGGCCACGATGCCGCCGAACACGCCCATCGCGTAGAGGCTGCCCACCCGGCCCTGCAGCTCCATCGGCACCGCCCGCATCCGCACCGTGCGCGAGGTCGTCCCCCAGACGAAGGCGTGCACCCCGAAGACGAACAGCACCACCAGCGCCACCCACACGGTGGTGGTGAGGGCGAGCACGAGGTGGGTCAGCGTCTCCAGGGCCAGGCCCACCCGCATGAGCGTGGCCAGCCGGACGTGCCGCTCGAGCCAGCCGTAGGACGCCGTCCCGACCATGCCGCCGAGCGCGCCGACGGTGGTGAGCAGGCCGTACCCGGCCGCGCCGAGGCCCAGCCGCTGGTCGGCCCACAGCACCAGCACCGACCACGCCGCGCCCCAGGTGACGTTGAACAGCACGATGGTCAGCGTCAGCGTGCGGACGGCCGGGTCGTGCCAGGTCCAGCGCAGGCCCTCGGCGATCGACCGGTGGACCGGCGGGTGCCGCTCCACCGGCGTCCGCGCCGGCAGCCGCATCCGCGAGACCAGCACGGCCCCCAGCGCGACGCACACCGCCTGGGTGAGGAAGGGCCAGGCGGTGCCGGCGGCGAACAGCAGGCCGCCCAGGGCGGGGCCGGCGAACTGGTCCATCGTCAGCGTGCCGGTCATCAGCCGGGCGTTGCCGGTGCCCAGGTCCGCGCGCGGCACCACCATCGGCAGCAGCGTGCCGCCGGTGGTGTCGGCGAAGACCTCGGCGGTCCCCAGGACGAACAGCGTGGCCAGGACGACGGGCAGGCCGACGTCGCCGGTGGCCAGGGTGAGGGTCAGGACGGCGAGCACGACGGCGCGGGCGAAGTCGACGGCCACGAGCAGCCGGCGCCGGTCCACCCGGTCGGCGAGGACCCCGGCGTGCAGGCCGAACAGCAGCCACGGCAGCTGCTGCAGCAGGGTGCCCAGCGCGACCAGCAGCGGGTCCTGGGTGAGGCCGGCCACCAGCAGCGGCCCGGCGGCCAGCGCGATCCCGTCGCCGAGGTTGCCCACCCACGAGGAGGCCACCAGCCAGCGGAACGGGGTCCCCATCCGCGCCAGGAACACCGCCTCCACGACCCCGCCCACGGGGCCGGGACCCTACCCGCCGACCGCTCGTGCGCTCCCCAGGAAATCCGGCTGCTCCTGTCGGTGTCGTCGGCGAGCATGGGCCGACGGCGCCGTCGGTGCGCCGCCCCCCGAGGAGGAACCGCCATGTCCGGCCTGCCGCGCGCACTCGCGCCCCTGCGGCACCGCTCCTACCGACTGCTGGCCGCCTCGATGGGGCTGTCGCTGCTCGCCCAGGGGCTGTGGACCGTGGCGCTGGTGTGGCAGGTCGTCGACCTCGGCGGCGGCCCGGCGGCGCTGTCGGTGGCCACCGCGCTGTCGGCCGGCGGGATGCTGGCCAGCACCCTGCTCGGCGGCGCGCTGGCCGACCGGGTGCCGCAGCGGCGGATCCTGCTCGGCGTCGCGCTGCTGCAGACGGTGGCGGTCGGGCTGGTCGCCGTCCTCTCGCTGACCGGCACCCTCGCGCTCGGTCCGCTCGCCGCCGCCTCGCTGGCCGGCGGCGTGGCCACCGGGCTGTACTACCCGGCCTACTCCGCGCTCGTCCCCGGTGTCGTGCCGCCGGGGGACCTGCTGGCCGCCAACGGCCTCGAGGGCGTCGTCCGTCCCGCGCTGGCGATGGCGGCCGGGCCGGCGGCCGGCGGCCTGCTGGTCGGCGCGTTCTCCCCCGGCGTCGCCCTGCTCGCGACGGCGCTGACCTCGGCCGCCGCAGCCGTCTGCGTGGCGGCGCTCCCCACGCTGCCGGTGCGCCGCGAGGACATCGGCTCGGGCCTGCTCGCCGACGTCCGCGAGGGCGTGGGCTACATGGTCCGCACGCCGTGGCTGCTGGCGACGCTGCTGTTCGCCTCGCTGATGGTCCTCGTGGTGATCGGCCCGTTCGAGGTGCTGGTGCCCTTCGCCGTCCGCGACCAGGCCGGCGGCGGGCCCGCCGAGCACGCGCTGGTGCTGGCCGCGTTCGGGATCGGCGGCGCGGTCGGGTCGGCCGTCGTCGCCTCGTTCCCGCTGCCGCGGCGCTACCTGACGGTGATGAACCTGCTCTGGGGCGCGGGCTGCCTGCCGCTGGTCGTCTTCGGCTGGACCTCGTCGCTGTGGGTCATGATCGCGGCGGCCACGGTGCTGGGGGCTGCGTTCGAGTCGGCCACGGTCATCTGGGGCACGCTGCTGCAGCGGCGGGTCCCCCCGGCGCTGCTGGGGCGGGTGTCCAGCCTCGACTTCTTCGTCTCGCTGGCGTTCATGCCGCTGTCGATGGCGCTGGCCGGGCCGGTCAGCGAGGCGGTCGGGCTGACCGGCACCTTCCTGCTGGCCGGGCTGGTGCCGCCGGTGCTCGCCGTCGCCGCGGTCCTCGCCTGGCGGCTGCACGTCGACGAGCTGGCCCACCCGCTCGACCTGCCCGCCGGGGAACCGGCGGGCAGCGAGCCGGTCAGCGAGTCGGTCGGCGAGCCGGAAGGCGCAGGACTCGGGCCTCCCAGGGCCTGAGCACCGCGGGGTCGTCCTCGGGCAGGTTGCCGAGGACGACCCCGGCGGCCACGGCCTCGGGCAGCAGGTCGCCCAGGGGCTGCGGGGCGCCGCCGAGGTTGCAGACGACCAGCAGCGTCTCCCCGTCGAGGCAGCGGGTGAACGCGTACACCTGGTCGTGCTCGGGCAGCAGCATGGTGAAGTCGCCCAGCGCCACGACCGGGTCCTCGTGCCGGAGTGCGATCAGCGCCCGGTGGTGGGCCAGCACCGACGCCGGGTCGTCCCGCTGCGCCGCGGCGTTCCACTCGACGTGGTCGGGGTTGACCGGCAGCCAGGGCGTGCCGGTGGTGAACCCGGCGTTCGGGGAGGCGTCCCACTGCACCGGCGTGCGCGCGTTGTCGCGGCTCATCCGGCGCAGCGCGGCGAGCACGGCGTCCGGGTCCTCCCCGTGCGCGACGGCCTGCGCGAAGTGGTTGAGCGACTCGACGTCGCGGAAGTCCTCGATCGTGGCGAACGGGGCGTTGGCCATCCCGAACTCCTCGCCCTGGTAGACGTAGGGCGTCCCCCGGTGCAGGTGCAGCAGCGTGGCCAGGCAGGTGGCGGAGTCCCGGCGGGCCCCGGGCGAGTCGTCGCCGAAGCGGGAGACCGCGCGCGGCTGGTCGTGGTTGTCCCAGTAGAGGGAGTTCCACCCGACGTCGGCCAGGCCGGTCTGCCAGCGGCCGAGCGAGGCCTTGAGATCGCGCATGCGCAGCGGTCGCGGGGAGAACTTCGAGCCCTCGAAGTCCAGTCCGACGTGCTCGAACTGGAAGACCATGTCCAGCTCCTCGCGCCCCGGGTCGGTGAACAGCAGCGCGTCCTCGACCGTCGCGCCGGGCGTCTCACCGACCAGGAGCAGCTGCTCGCGGCGACCGGTGAACACCTCGCGGTGCATCTCCTGCAGGAACTCGTGGATGCGCGGCCCGCACACCACCGACGGCGTCGCGTCGCCGTAGGGCAGTCCCGGCAGCGGCGGGCCGTCGTGCAGCTGCCCGTCCGGGCCGACGTCCTTGCTGACCAGGTTGATGACGTCCATGCGGAAACCGTCGACCCCGCGGTCGAGCCACCACCGCATCATCGCGTGGACCGCCTGCCGGACCTCGGGGTTCTCCCAGTTGAGGTCGGGCTGCTTGCGGTCGAACAGGTGCAGGTAGTACTCGCCGCTGGCCTCGTCGAGCTCCCACGTGGAGCCGGAGAAGAAGCCGTGCCAGTTGGTCGGCTCGGCGCCCGGCTGCCCGGCCGCCATCCCCTCCCGCGGCGGCCGCCACCAGTACCAGTCCCGCTTGGGCGAGTCCGGCGACGAGCGGCTCTCGACGAACCAGGGGTGCTCGTCGCTGGTGTGGTTGACCACCAGGTCCATGAGCAGCTTCATCCCGCGCCCGTGCAGCGCGGCGACCAGCTCGTCGAGCTGGGCCAGCGTGCCGAACACCGGGTCGACGTCCTGGTAGTCGCTGATGTCGTAGCCGTTGTCGGCCTGCGGCGAGGGGTAGACCGGGGACAGCCAGACGACGTCGACGCCGAGGTCGGCCAGGTGGTCGACCCGCTGCAGCACCCCGCCGAGGTCGCCGATGCCGTCGCCGTCGGAGTCCTGGAAGGAGCGGGGGTAGACCTGGTACACGACGGCGCGCGTCCACCACGGCGGCTGGTCGGGATCCACCCGACCACCCCAGCACGGTCGCCGCGGCGCCGCACCCGGTCGGCCCGGCGGGGCGGACCGCGGGCACCGCTGTTTGGATGGACCGGATCGTCGGGACCGTCCCGGCACCGACCCGAGGAGAACCGATGGCCGAGCCCCTGAGCCGCCCCGACGTCGAGCCGCCGACCGGGCCCGCGCCCGACGACCTGGTGGCCGAGGACCTCGTGGTGGGTGACGGCCCCGAGGCCAAGGCCGGCGACCTCGTCAGCGCGCACTACGTCGGCGTCACCCACGACGGCGGCGAGCAGTTCGACGCCTCCTGGGACCGCGGCGACCCGCTGGAGTTCCGCCTCGGCGTCGGCATGGTCATCCAGGGCTGGGACGAGGGCATCCAGGGCATGCGCGTGGGCGGCCGCCGGCGACTGACCATCCCGCCGCACAAGGCCTACGGCGACCGTGGTGCGGGCGGCGTGATCAAGCCGGGCGCCACGCTCGTCTTCGTCGTCGACCTCGTCGGCATCCGCTAGTCCCCGTCAGTCCTCGTGCTCTGCCCCGGACCGGGGGCAGAGCACGAGGACGCGTGGTGGTTGCACCGGGCAACCGGGGGGCACCGACGCGGGCATGAGCGAGCCGGTCCCCACCCGTGACCACGCCCTGGCCTCGGCCGCCGAGGGGGACCCGGGCGGGGAGTCCACCGGCACCGTCGTCGTCGCGGGCCTGGCCAACCTGGGCATCGCCGTCGCCAAGCTGGTCGGCGGCCTGATCAGCCACTCCTCGGCCATGCTGTCCGAGGCGGCACACTCGCTGGCCGACACGGTCACCGAGGTGCTGCTGTTCGTCGCGCTCAAGCGCGGTGACAAGCCGCCCGACCCCCGCCACCCGGTCGGCTACGGCCGGGAGACCTACTTCTGGGCGTTGCTCGCCTGCCTGGCCACGTTCACCCTCGGCGCCGGCTTCTCCCTCTACCAGGGCGTCGAGACCATCGTCGAGGGCGAGGAGCAGGGCTCCCCGCTGGTGGCGTACGTCGTCCTGGCGGTGTCGTTCGTGCTCGAGGGCGCCTCCTGGCTCAAGGCCGTCCGCCAGGTGCGCGGCGCGGCGCGCCGGTGGGGGACGACGCCGCGGCGCTACCTGGCCGCGACCACCGACACCACGGTCAAGGCCGTGACCTTCGAGGACAGCGCCGCGCTGGTCGGCCTGGTGCTCGCCGCGCTGGGGCTCGTCCTCGAGCAGGTGACCGGCGACCCGGTCTGGGACGGCGTCGCGGCGATCCTCATCGGCGTCCTCCTGCTGCTGGTCGCCGGCTCGCTGGCCCGGGCCAACGTCTCCCTGCTCATCGGCCAGTCGATCCCGCCCCGGCTGCAGGACGAGCTCCGCGAGGAGCTCCTCGGACTGCCGCAGGTCGACGACGTCCCGGTCTTCCTGACCACGGTCATCGGGCCGGGCCGGCTGGCCGTCATGGCCGAGGTCGACTTCGCCGACACCGCGACCGTCGCCGACGTCGAGCGGGCCTCCGACGAGGCCGAGCGGCGCCTCGTCGCGCGGCACGGCGGGGTGCGGTTCGTCTTCCTCGACCCCACGCCCGGCGACGGCCGCGCCCGTGCGGAGGCGCACCGTCCGGAATGACCCCGCCCGGGCCGCGGTTGAGCCGGCCGTGCGCATCGAGGTCTGGTCCGACGTCGTCTGTCCGTGGTGCTACATCGGCAAGCGCCGGTTGGAGGCCGCGCTCGAGCGGTTCCCGCACCGCGACCAGGTCGAGGTGGTGTGGCGCTCCTTCCAGCTCGACCCGTCGGTCCCCGAGGGCGAGACCCACGCGACCCTCCCGGCGCTGGCCGCCAAGTACGGCCGCCCGGTCGAGGAGATGCGGGCGATGATGCGCCACGTCGAGGAGACCGCCGCCGGTGAGGGGCTGCACTACCGCCTGGAGGACGGCGTCGGCGGCAACACGCTGCTGGCCCACGAGCTGCTGCACCTGGCCGCGGAGCGGGGCCGGCAGGGCGAGGTGAAGGAGCGGCTGCTGCACGCCTACTTCGAGCAGGCCCGCCCGGTCTTCGACGTCGACTCGCTGGCCGCGCTGGCCGTCGAGTCGGGGCTCGACGAGGCCGAGGTCCGCGCCGCGCTGGCCGACCACCGGTACCGGCCCGCCGTGCTCGAGGACGCCCGCACCGCGCAGGCGCTGGGGGCCACCGGCGTCCCGTTCTTCGTCGTCGACCGCCGCTACGGCGCCGCTGGCGCGCAGCCGGCCGACCTGCTGCTGCAGCTGCTCGAGCGGGCCTGGGCCGACGCCCACCCGCTGACCACCGTCCCCGCCGCCGAGGGCTGCGAGGGCGACAGCTGCGCCGTCTGACACGTCGGACACGACGGAGGGCCGCCCCCCCCCCCCGGCGGGGGGCCGCCCGGCCTCAGACCGGGTGCCGCCCGCCCCCCGCCGGGCGCGAGGACTAGATGAGGAT
>NZ_JBJGYX010000066.1:0-28660 GCF_054050195.1 Geodermatophilus sp. SYSU D00710 | reverse complement strand
ACCCTGGAACTCCTGCAGACACCCCCCGTCCCGCAGACCGCACCGCGCACCGGCCACCGGATAGCCGTACCAGCCGTTCTCCCAGCCCAACGAACCCCACCGGGCCCGGATCTCCCCGTCGATCGCGTGGGCACCCGTAGCCGGCGTCCAGTAGATGGATCCACCCTGGAACTCCTGCAGACACCCCCCGTCCCGCAGACCGCACCGCTCGCTGGTGACAGGCGGACCGAGCCGGCCGCTCGCCCCGCCCAGCTGGCGGTACCGGTCCGCGATCGGGGACGCCGCGGGGCCGCCGGCCGTCTGCACGCTGACCGTCGCACCCGACGAGGACGTGCTCGCGACGCCGACCGACAACCCGCCGCCCAGCAGGAGGCGGCTGCCCACGGGCAGCACGGTCTGGTCGTCGACGTCCCAGTCCCCTTGGCCCGACGGAGTGCCGTCCAACAGCAACGAGGTGTCGCCTCCCGGTCCCGGCCCGTCGACGTGCACGAGCACCCCCGGTTCCAGGCCGTGGCTCTGCCGCGGGTCGGCCAGCCAACCGTCCCGGCCCACGGCGCCGCGGTACTCCACCCAGTAACGGGTGGACCCCGACTGCAACGCGAGCACGCGGACACCGCTGCGGCTCCCCATCGGGGCCAGCGTGTAGGTGCCGCCGGCCCCGGTGGATGAGACGGACACCCGTGCCGAAGCGGGCAGCACCCCCAGCCGCGCGGCGTGCGGGGCGTTGAGCGAGCCGACCGCGCCCCAGGAGATGCCCATGACGTCGTACCAGTCCCAGTACTCGACCGTCCGGCACGGGGCGGACTCCGCGGAGGCATCGCACTGCACCGCCGACGCGTGGCCGAGGCCGAAGTTGTGCCCCAGCTCGTGGGCGATCACCGAGGTGGACGTGTCCCGCACGTAGACCAGGCCACCATCGCCGATGCCCGAGCCGATCGTGCCCAGGCCGTAGGCGCACGAAGGGGCGTTCGCAGGGACGTAGAGCAGCAGGTGCGCACCCGGGTCGCCGGCCCAGCCGACGGCGCCGGCCACCTCCTCCCACAGGGCCAGGGGGTCGCGGCAGTCGGCCGCCGTGGCGGTCCAGTCGCGACTGCGCGTTACCGAGACGGTGACCGCGCCGTCGGTCTGCTCGCGCCAGAAGTCCCGCACCGGCCCGTCCACCGCGGCGACGACGTCGGCCAGCGTGGCGCCGTCCCGCGGCGCCCCACCCGGCTGCACCATCACCACCGTCACCGCGTTGGTGGGCGGGACGGTGGCCGCGGCGGGCGCGGCCGGGGCGACGACCTGGGCGTCGACGACGTCACGGGCGGGTGCCAGGTCCTGCTCCAGGGTCGCCTCGTCGCGGACCTCGCGGCCCACGGTGACCTCGACGGTCGCGCCCGCCTCGATGTCGGCGACGTCCTCGGTGGGGACGCGGACGGAGCCGTCGTCCCCGGTGTCGATCCAGCTCAGCAGCGTGTCCCCGGCGTCCTCGGCAGGGGCGCCGGGCGTGTGGTCCGCGTGCTCCGGGTCGGCGAAGGCCTGCACCAGCTCGCCGACGACGGTGTCCCCCGGAGCCGGCTCCTCGGCGGCGGCCGGGCCGGCCAGCAGCAGCGGTGCGGTGACGGCGGCGAGGACCGCGGCCGCCAGGGGCCGCGGGCGGGAGGCGAGGGGCACGGGGGACTCCAGGTCAGGGGCGTCGGTGAGCGGCGCTCGCCTCTGCATCGGCGCGTCCGCGCGGGAACTGGACCCCTCGGCGGAGGGAGCTCAGCCCCGCCGCCGCGGGAGGACCCGGCGCCCGGCCAGCACCGCCCCGCCGAGGCCCAGGACGCCGCCGGCGGCCAGCGCCGGGGTGGTCCAGGAGCGGCCGGCCGGCTGCGTGGCCGCGGCCTCGACCGGCGCCGGGGCTGCGGGAGCTGCCGGCGCGGGGACCTCGGCCGGCGCCGCGGCGGGCACCACCGGCGCCGGAGCCGGCTCGATGCGGACGGGCGCGGTCGCGGACCGGCCCGGGGCCGCCGTGCCGCCCGCGGACAGCTCGGTCGGTGCCGGGGCGGTCGCCACCGAGGGCGCCGGCACCGGGACCTCGGCCCCGCGCACCACGGTCACGGCGGCACCGGTCGGGGTGACCGCGTCGACGGTGACGGTGAACTGCCCGCCGGCGACGGCGACCGGCACGCCCGGGACCAGCGCGGCCTGCAGGTCGGCGTCCCAGCCGGCCCCGGGCGAGGGACTGCCGTCGAGCAGCAGCGAGGTGTCGGGGAGCGCCCCGGACCGGCGCAGCAGGACGCCGCTGTCGAGCCGGTAGCGGTTGTCGCGGGCCAGCCAGTCGTCGCGGCCGACGGCGGTCCGGTACTCGAGCCAGTAGTCGGTGCCCGCGGTGTCGGTCAGGCGCAGCGCGCGTGTGCCGGCGCCGCCGCCGAGCGGGGCCAGGGTCGCCGTGGTCGTGCCGGGGCCGGCGGCCCGCGTGGCGGCGGGGGGCAGCGCGCCGAGCCGGGCGGCCTGGGCGGCGGTGAGGCTGCCCAGGCGGTCCCAGGAGGCGCCCATGACGTCGTAGTAGTCGCGGTAGGCGGCGGTGCGGCAGTGGCCGGTCTCGACGGCGGTGTCGCACTGCAGGCCGCTGGAGTGGCCCAGGCCGAAGTTGTGGCCCAGCTCGTGGGCGATGAGCGAGGCGCTGTCGTCGCGGACGTAGAGCCGCCCGCCCGACGCGGTCCCGGTACCCACCTGGCCCAGGGCGTAGGAGCAGCCGGGCAGGTCCTCCGGCTGGCTGGTGACGTAGAGCAGCAGGTGCCGGCCCGGTCCGGCCTGGAAGCCGACGCGTGCGGCGGCCTCGTCCCACAGGGCGGTGGGGTCGCTGCAGCCGGCGGCGGTGCTGATCCAGTCGTGGGCGGCGGTGACGCCGACGGTGACCGCGCCGCCGGTCTGCTCCGACCAGAAGCCGGCGACCTCGCCGTTGACCGTGTCCACGACGTCGGCCAGGGCGGCGCGGTCCGGGGTGCCGCCGGCCGGGACGACCATGGCCACGGTGACCTGGTTGGTCACCGAGCCGGCCGGCACGGTGGTCGCCGGCCGCGGGGCCCGGAGCACCTGGGTGTCGAGGACCTCGTGGGCCGGCTCGAAGCCGTCCTCCCCGGCCTCGTCGCCGGTGGTGCCGCCGACGGTGACCTCGACGGTCGAGCCGACGCCGATGCCGGCCACGGCGTCGGTCGGCACGCGCACCGAGGACCCGTCGGCCCCCTCGACGAAGGTCAGCGGCTCGGCGTGGGACTCCTCCGCGTGCCGGCCCTCGAGCGGGGTCTCCGGCCAGGCCTGCACCAGCTCCCCGACGACCGTGGTGGCACCGGCGTCGTCGGCCTGCGCCGCCGTTCCCGGGCCGGCGCACAGCGCGACGACGGCACCGGCCAGGGCCAGCGACCGCGTCAGGACTCGGGAGGCGTGCATCCCTCCCGGCATCGGCGGTCCGGTGTCCCGTGCGCACCATCGGGACCCCGCCCGTTCCACCCGTCACAGGCGCCCCGTCACAGGCGCCCCGGGGGTCACGCCAGCGCGTCGGCCCCCATCAGCCTCCGGCCGGCCTCGGTGATCGAGCCCGACAGCGAGGGGTAGATCGCGAAGGTCTGCGCCAGGTCGCTGACGGTCAGCCCCTTGGTCACGGCGAGCGCGATCGGCAGGATCAGCTCGCTGGCGCCCGGCGCCACGACGACGCCGCCGACGACGACGCCGGTGGCCTTGCGGGCGAACAGCTTCACGAAGCCGGCGCGCAGGTCGCTCATCTTGGCCCGGGCGTTGGTCGCCAGCGGCAGCCGGACGACGTCGAGGTCGTGGCCCTCGGGCAGCGTCTTCTCCTGGACGCCGACGGTGGCGATCTCGGGGTGGGTGAAGACGTTGGCCGACACCGTCTTGAGCCGGATCGGCTGCACCGCCTCGCCGAGCGCGTGCCACATCGCGATCCGGCCCTGCATCGCCGCGACGCTGGCCAGCTGGAAGACGCCGGTGACGTCGCCGGCGGCGTAGATGCCCGGCACGTTGGTGCGCGAGACCCGGTCGACGACGACGTGGCCGGACTCGCTCAGCTCGACGCCGGTCGCCTCCAGGTTCAGCCCGGCGGTGTTGGGCACCGTGCCCACGGTCATCAGCGCGTGCGAGCCCTCGACGGTGCGGCCGTCGGTCAGCTCGACCAGCACGCCCTTCTCCGTGCGGGTGACGCTGGCCGCCCGGCTGCGCTCGGCGATCCGGCCGCCGCGGGCCTGGAACACCTCGGCGATGACGTCGGCGGCGTCGGCGTCCTCGCCCGGCAGCACCTGGTCGCGGGAGGAGACGAGGGTGACCGGCACGCCGGCCTCCAGGTAGCCCGAGGCGAACTCCGCGCCGGTGACGCCGGAGCCGACGACGACGAGGTGCTCGGGCATCTCCTCGAGGTCGTAGAGCTGGCGCCAGTCCAGGATGCGCTCGCCGTCGGGCTCGCTGCCGGGCAGCACGCGGGGGTCGGCGCCGGTGGCGACGAGGACGACGTCGCACTCGAGGGTGCCGGTGACGGCGCCGTCGCGGTCGAGGACCTCGACGCGGTGCTCGACCAGACCGCGGGCGGTGTCGGCCAGCCGGGCCTGCCCGCTGAGGACCTCGACGCCCTCGGCCACGAGCCGGGCGTGGATGTCGGCCGACTGGGCCACGGCCAGCCCCTTGACCCGGGCGTTGACGGTGGGGAGGTCCAGGCCGACGGTGGCCAGGTCGGTGCCGCGCATGCCGAGGACCGAGGAGTCGCGGACCGAGGTCACCGTGCCGGCGGCGGCGATGAGGGTCTTCGACGGCACGCAGTCGGTGAGCACGCTGGCCCCGCCGAGGCCGTCGCGTTCCACGACGGTGACCTGCGCGCCGAGCGAGGCGGCCACCAGCGCGGCCTCGTAGCCGGCCGGGCCGCCGCCGATGATGACGATGCGGGTCATGGGGTCTCCTGCGTCGCGGAACGGGGTGCGCTCCCATCGTCCCAGGCCGGGCACACGGTGTCGGCAGGCTCACGGGTCGCGCGGGCCACACCGGCCGTAGGCTCCCCGGCGATGGGTCTCTACGCCGCCTACGGGTCCAACATGGACCCCGCCCAGATGCTGCGCCGCTGCCCGTCCTCCCCGCACGTGGGCACCGGCTGGATCCGCGGCTGGCGGCTGACCTTCGGCGCCGAGGAGCTGGGCTGGGAGGGCGCCCTGGCCACCCTCGTCCCGGCCGACGACCCCGACGCGCCCGGCGTCTTCGTCGCGCTCTACGACCTCACGTCGGCCGACGAGCGGGAGCTCGACGCCTGGGAGGGGGCCGACCGCGGCCTGTACCGCAAGCTCAACCTGCGGGTGCACACACTCGGCGGCGACGTCGTCGCCTACGTCTACGCCCTCGACGCCTTCGAGGGCGGCCTGCCCTCGGCCCGGGCGCTGGGCGCGATCGCCGACGCCGCCGAGGCCGCCGGCGCCCCGGACGACTACCTCGCGGACCTGCGCGCCCGCGACTGCCGCTCGACCGGCCCCTGACCGGTCGGGGCGTCAGGACGCCACGACGCCTGCGGCGCCGGCGGGAGCGCCCGTGCGGCCTGCGAGGTCGCAGTCCCCTGTTGGGTCTCGAGCAACCGTCGCCGAGGCCGGAGACGTCCTCAGCCCACCCGCACAGCGGACCGGGTCCCGGCGTTCCTCCGGGCATCGCCGTACGCGGCGGCCTGTCGGCGCGGGGACACCGGCGGCCGGGGGCCCACGTCCTGCGGCCGCAGCCGCGGCGTGACCACCGTGTCCGGTCCCGCCGGGACCGGGACCGAGGTGGTCACGGCATCGGTGACGGCAGCGCGCACCCGAGTTCCCGCGGAGCGCGGTGTCCGCTCGGCCAGGGCCAGCCCCAGGTCGCGCTCGACCGCCCGGCGCAGCCGCCCGCCCAGCGGCTGCTCGACGAACCGGTGCACCAGGTGCGAGAGGACCAGCATCAGCGCGGTGACGAGCGCTAGCGCCACGTACGGAGACATCCGCGGGGCCAGGTTGAAGAGCAGCACCCAGCCGATGTTCTGGTGCAGGAGGTACAACGGGTAGGTCAGTGCGCCGAGGCCGGTCAGCCAGCGCCAGTCCAGCCGTGCGACCGGAGTCAGCGTGACCAGCGCGAGGGCGGCGATGCACAGGCTGAGGAGCAGGGCGAGCCCACGGAAGGAGGGGCTCGCGCCGGCGACCGAGGCTGACCACGGGATGTAGTACGAGGAGCACACCCACAGAGCGGTGACGAAGTTGAAGCCGAGGAGCAGACCGGTGACGGCGCTCCAGCCATGGCGCCGGACCAGGTAGAGCAGGATGCCGATGCAGAAGAACGGCGCGTAGTTGGGCTCGAGCAGGGTGACGAGCAGGTCGACTCGGGCCTGGGCGGCGAACGCCCCGACGATCGGCCAGGCGATGCACAGCACCAGCACCCGCTCACGGGTGAGGCCGTAGAGACCGAGCAGCACCAGCAGGAGGTAGAACTTCAGCTCCACGAAGAGAGTCCAGTAGACCCCATCGACGCTGCCGATACCGAAGGCCTGCTGGGTCATCGAGAGGTTGGCCAGGACCCCGGAGAGGCCGAGCTGCTCCCACACCTCGGGGAGCACCCGCGGATCGAGCAGCAGGACCGTCGCGGTCAGGACCACGGCGACCCAGTAGGCCGGGAACAGCCGGCCGACGCGTGAGGCGATGAACGAGGGGACCGGGCGGCCCCAGGCGCTCATGAGCACCACGAAGCCGCTGATCATGAAGAACAGGTAGGGGCCGAAGCCGCCGTAGAGCGTGAACCGGCTGAGGGTCGGGAAGACCTGCCGCACGCTCTCCGCCCAGCTGACGTTGTCCCGACCGGTGTAGTGGAAGGCAACGACCGCGGCAGCGGCGACGAAGCGCAGCCCGTCGAGTGCCCTCAGCCGACCGTCGTCCGTCCGCTGCCCGTCGTGCCGCACCGTGTCTCCTGTCCCGCCGGGACCTCCCCCGGTCGACTCGGGCCGACGCTAGACGGGAGTCCTGCCGCTCACCGGGACGTGCAGGACGCGCCAGGACACGTCTGCGGTGTGTGTGACGGACGGGTCCCGAGAGCAGCGTCGTCAGGGGCGCGTGGGGTCGCTGGTGAAGGTCTCCAGCAGCTGTCGCGCGGCCAGCGCCGGGGTGAGCTCGCCGGCCAGCACCGCCTCCTCCAGCCCGGGCGCCGACGCCCGGACGGCGGGGTGCGACCGCAGCCGGTGCTCCAGGCCGTCGCGCACCAGCTGCCAGGTCCAGCGCACCTGCTGGGCGCGGCGCCGCTCGTCGAAGGCGCCCGACGCCCGTGCCCGGTCCTGGTGCTCGACCAGCTTCCCCCACACCTCGGCCAGGCCCTCGCCGGTCAGCCCGGCGCAGGTGAGCACCGGGACCGTCCACTGCTCGTCGTGCCCGCGCAGCATCCGGATCGCCCCCGCCAGCTCGCGGGCGGCCTTGCGCGCGTCGGCGGCGGCCGGCCCGTCGGCCTTGTTGACGGCGATGACGTCGGCGAGCTCGAGGATGCCGCGCTTGATGCCCTGCAGCTGGTCGCCGGTGCGGGCGAGGGTGAGGAACAGGAAGGAGTCGACCATCTCCGCGACGGTGACCTCGGACTGCCCGACGCCGACGGTCTCGACCAGCACGACGTCGTGGCCCGCGGCCTCGACGACGACCATCGACTCGCGCGTCGCCTGCGCCACCCCGCCCAGCGTGCCCGCGGTCGGGGCCGGCCGGATGAACGCGCGCGGGTCGACCGCCAGCCGGGCCATGCGGGTCTTGTCGCCGAGGATCGACCCGCCCGAGCGCGCCGACGACGGGTCGACGGCGAGCACCGCGACCCGGTGACCGGCCGCGGTCAGGTCCACCCCGAGCTGGTCGATGAAGGTCGACTTGCCCACGCCGGGCACCCCGCTGATGCCCACCCGTCGCGCTCCCCCCGCGTGCGGCAGCAGCTCGACCAGCAGCTCCTGCGCGCGCTCGCGGTGGTCGGCACGGCGCGACTCGACCAGGGTGATCGCGCGGGCCAGCGCCCGGCGGTCCCCGCCGAGCACCCCCTCGACGAGCGCCGGGACGTCGGGAGCGGGCATCAGTGCCCGAGTCGCTGCGACAGCGTCCGCAGCAGCTCCTGCGCCGCGTCGGCGATGACCGTGCCGGGCGGGAACACGGCGGCCGCGCCCATCTCCCGCAGCCGCGGGACGTCGTCGGGCGGGATGACCCCACCGACCACGACCAGCACGTCGTCGGCCCCGAGGTCGGCGAGCGCCTGCTTCAGCGCCGGCACCAGCGTCAGGTGGCCCGCGGCCAGCGAGGAGACGCCGACGACGTGCACGTCGGCCTCGACCGCCTGCCGGGCGACCTCCTCCGGCGTCTGGAACAGCGGGCCGACGTCGACGTCGAAGCCGAGGTCGGCGAACGCGGTGGCGATCACCTTCTGCCCGCGGTCGTGGCCGTCCTGACCCATCTTGGCGACCAGGATCCGGGGACGGCGGCCCTCGGCCTCCTCGAAGGCCGCGGTCAGCCGGCGGGTCTCCTCGAGGGGTCCGGAGCGGCCGGCCTCGTCGCGGTACACACCGGAGATGGTGCGCACCTGGCCGGCGTGCCGCCCGTAGACCTCCTCCAGCGCGCCGGAGATCTCCCCCACGGTGGCCTTGGCCCGCGCGGCGTCGACGGCGAGCGTGAGCAGGTTCGACGACAGTTCCCTCCCCCGGCGCCCCTCCGCCGCGGCGCGGGCGGCGTCGGTGAGCCGGCGCAGCGCCTCCCGGACGGCGGAGTCGTCGCGCGAGGCCCGCAGCTGCTCGAGCTTGGCCTTCTGCTGGGCGAGGACGTCGGCGTTGTCGACGCGCAGCACCTCGATCGCCTCGTCGGCCTCCACCCGGTACCTGTTGACGCCGATCACCGGCTGGCGACCGGAGTCGATGCGCGCCTGGGTGCGGGCGGCGGCCTCCTCGATGCGCAGCTTGGGGATGCCGTCGTCGATGGCCTGCGCCATGCCGCCGTGCTCGGCGACCTCCTCGATGTGCGCCCAGGCGCGCCGGGCCAGGTCGTAGGTGAGCTTCTCGACGTACGCGGACCCGCCCCACGGGTCGATCACCCGCGTCGTCCCGGACTCCTGCTGCAGCAGCAGCTGGGTGTTGCGGGCGATCCGCGCCGAGAAGTCGCTGGGCAGCGCCAGCGCCTCGTCGAGGGCGTTGGTGTGCAGCGACTGGGTGTGCCCCTGGGTGGCGGCCATGGCCTCCAGGCAGGTGCGGACGACGTTGTTGTAGACGTCCTGCGCGGTCAGCGACCAGCCCGAGGTCTGCGAGTGGGTGCGCAGCGACAGCGACTTGTCCTGCCGGGCACCGGCCTCCCGCATCAGCCGGGCCCACAGCAGCCGGGCCGCGCGGAGCTTGGCGACCTCCATGAAGAAGTTCATGCCGATCGCCCAGAAGAAGCTCAGCCGCGGCGCGAACGCGTCGACGTCGAGCCCGGCGTCGGTGCCCGCCTTCACGTACTCCACGCCGTCGGCCAGCGTGTACGCCAGCTCCAGGTCGGCGGTCGCCCCGGCCTCCTGCATGTGGTAGCCGGAGATGGAGATCGAGTTGAACCGCGGCATCTCCTGCGAGGTGAAGGCGAAGATGTCGCTGACGATCTGCATCGAGGGCCGGGGCGGGTAGATGTAGGTGTTGCGGACCATGAACTCCTTGAGGATGTCGTTCTGGATGGTCCCGGCCAGCTCCTTCGGGGCGACCCCCTGCTCCTCGGCGGCGAGCACGTAGAGCGCCAGCACCGGCAGCACCGCGCCGTTCATCGTCATCGACACCGTCATCCGGTCCAGCGGGATGCCGTCGAACAGCTGCCGCATGTCCAGGATCGAGTCCACGGCCACGCCCGCCATGCCGACGTCGCCGACCACCCGCGGGTGGTCGGAGTCATAGCCGCGGTGGGTGGCCAGGTCGAAGGCGATCGACAGGCCCTTCTGGCCGGCGGCGAGGTTGCGCCGGTAGAACGCGTTGGACTCCGCCGCGGTGGAGAAACCCGCGTACTGGCGGACGGTCCACGGCTGGGTCGTGTACATCGTCGGGTAGGGCCCGCGCAGGAAGGGCGGCAGGCCGGGGTAGGTCCGCAGGAAGTCCAGCCCGGCCAGATCGGCCGGGGTGGCCAGTGGCGGGACGGCGATGCCCTCGGGGGTCTCCCAGGTCGCCTCGCCGACGCCGCGCCCGGTCGCCTCCTCGAACGCCTTCGCCCAGTCGTCGGCGCCGGCGCCCGCCGCCGGGCGGCCCAGCTCGACGGAACCGAAGTCGGGGATGCCGCTCATGCCGTCACTCCCAGCTGCTCGTGGACCGTCCGGAGCACCGCCAGCGCGTCGCACCCGGCGTACACGTACCCGTCGACGCCGTCCACCCCGAGCGACGGCTTGCCGGCCAGCCACACGGAACTCGCGCCGGCGGCCCGCAGGTCCGCGGCCAGCGTGGCGGCCGACTCCCTGTAGTCGGCGTCGGTGCCGCAGATGCAGGCCACCGTCGTCCCGGCGCCGGCGAGGCCGGAGGCCCCGTCACCGGCGGGGGTGGCCACGCCGCCGGCCTGGAACAGGTTGCCCGCGAAGGTGGCCCGGGCGGTGTGCCGCGCGACCGACCCGATCGTGGCGAGGTAGATCCGCGGCCGCTCCGCGGCGGCGGCGGCGCGGTCGCGCAGCTCCTCGTACTCCTGGGCGGCGCGCACGCGCGGCAGCCCGCCGGTGGGGCGGAGTTCGGCGGCCGGCTGCCGATCGGGCAGCTCCTCGGTCGGGTTCGGGAACTCGCTGACGCCGGTGATCGCGTCGGCGCGCGTGGCCAGCCGCTTCGCGCGGGCGTCCCAGGCGGCAGCCAGCCGGTCGCGGACCAGCCCCGACGTCAGCGCCGCGGCCAGCCCGCCGGCCCGCTCGATCTCGGTGAACCAGGCCCACGCCGCCTGGGCGAGGTCCTCGGTGAGCGACTCGACGTACCAGGAGCCGCCGGCCGGGTCGAGCACGCGGGCCAGGTGCCCCTCGTCCACCAGCAGGCTCTGGGTGTTGCGCGCGATCCGCCGGGAGAAGGCGTCGGGCAGGCCGAGCGCGGCGTCGAACGGCTGCACGGTCACGACGTCGGCCCCGCCGACGCCGGCGGCGAAGCAGGCCACCGTGGTGCGCAGCATGTTCACCCAGGGGTCGCGCCGCGTCGTCATCACCGACGACGTCACCGCGTGCTGGCGCTGGGCGCGGGCCCGGGGCGAGGCGCCACTGACCTCGCCGACGCGGTCCCACAGCCGGCGGGCGGCGCGCAGGCCGGCGATGGTCGTGAACTGGTCGGCGGACGCGGCGTAGCGGAACTCCAGCTGCGCGAACGCCTCGTCCACCGCCAGGCCGCCGTCGGTCAGCGCCCGCAGGTAGGCCACCCCGGCGGCCAGCGAGCAGCCGAGCTCCTCGACGGCGGTGGTCCCCGCATCGTGGAAGACGGTGCCGTCGACGACGACGGTGCGCCATCCCGACGGCGCCCGGCGGGCGAGACCGGCCAGCCCGGAGAGGTCCTGCTCCTCGCCGGAGGCGGCGTGCACGCCGAGCGGGTCGAGGCCCAGCGAGCCGCCGGGTGCGAGGTCGGTGCGGCCGTCGACGTGGGCGAGCAGCGCCTCCACGGCAGCCGGGCCACCGGAGACGGCGACCGGCGCGAGGTCGAGGTAGACGTCGGCGAGCACCTCGGGCAGCGCCGCCACCGGCACGGCGCCCTCGCCGAGGACCAGCCACAGCGAGGTGACGCCGTTCTCCAGGTCGGCCGCGACCGCCTCCTTCGTGACGGCGACGTCGGGGTGCGCGTGCCGCTGGCGCACGTCCCAGCCGGCCGGTGTGCCGCGGTCGGGGTCGGCGCCGGCGCGGGCCCCGCGGACGAAGGGCGGCAGTCCCGGCACGCCGACGGCGGCCGGCAGGTCGCCGGCGTCGTCGGCGTCGTAGAGCGGCGCGACGGTGACCCCGGTGGCCACGGTGCGCCGCAGGGCGTCCTCGACCGGGTCGGGCAGCTCCTCGCGGCCGGCCTTGCGCAGGACGCCGGCCACCAGCTCGCGCCACCGGTCGCGGTCGACGGCCGGGAAGCCGCCGGCGAGGGACAGCTCGTCGGGGACGGCGTGCTCGGCGGGGACCTCGTCCTCGCCGGGTGTCGCGGTCTGCTGGCTGTTCATCGTCGAACCCCCGGCGTCGGCTCCTCGTCGGGACCGTTCTACCGGCGCTCGCCGGGCCGTGGACGCGCGGGGTGGGTGGCGGTCGGCGCGCCGGCCGCGTGCCCCGTCGTGCCGGCGTCGGCGGTCAGGGCGTGCAGCGCGGTGCGGACCAGCAGCCGCACGCCCACCCCGATGGCGCGCTCGTCGACGTCGAAGGTGCCGCGGTGCAGGTCGAGCGGGGCGCTGCCGCCGTTCGTGCCCAGCCGGGCCAGCGCGATGGGCAGGACGTCGGCGAACCAGCCGAAGTCCTCCCCGCCCATGCTCTGCGGGGACTGCCGGACGTTCTCCGCGCCGACCGTCTGGATGGCCGCGGCGCGCAGCAGCGCCACCGCGCGCGGGTCGTTGACCACCGGCGGCACGCCGGGCACGTACTCGACGTCGACGCGCGCCCCGGTGGGGGCGACGACCTGCTCGACCAGCCGGCGCAGCAGCACCTCGGCGTCCTTCCACTGCTCGCGGTCGAGCACCCGCACGGTGCCGCGCAGGGTGCCGCGCTGCGGGATGGCGTTGGGCGCGACGCCGGCGTTGACCGCGCCCCACACGAGCGAGAAGCCGGCCCGCGGGTCGACCTGCCGGGAGAGCAGCCCGGGCAGGTCGGTGATGAGCCGGCCGAGGGCGTCGACGAGGTCGACGGTCAGCTGCGGGCGCGCGGTGTGCCCGCCGGGCCCGGTCAGCGTGACGTCGACCCGATCGCAGGCGGCGGTGATCGAGCCGGTGCGCAGGCCCACGGTGCCCACCGGGATGGCCGGGTCGCAGTGCAGCGCGAAGGCCCGCGACGCGCCGTCGAGGACACCGGCGGCCACCACGTGGGTCGCCCCGCCGGGGACGGTCTCCTCGGCCGGCTGGAACACGCAGCGCACCCGGCCGGGCAGGGAGTCGAGCGCGGCCAGCGCCAGCGCCGCGCCGAGCACCACGGTGGTGTGCACGTCGTGGCCGCAGGCGTGGCACATGCCCTCGCGGGTGGAGGCGTAGGGGACGTCCTTGAGGTCGGCCAGCGGCAGCGCGTCGATGTCGGCGCGGAGCACGACCGTGGGGTCGCCCGAGCCGATCTCGACCACCAGCCCGGTGCCACTGGGCAGCCGCCGCGGCGAGAGGCCCACCTCGACCAGCCGCTTCTCGAGGTAGGCGGTCGTCTCCACCTCGGCGAAGGCCAGCTCGGGATGCGCGTGCAGGTGCCGGCGCACGCCCACCAGGGAGTCGAACCGGTCGGCCACCCACGTGTCCAGTCCGGCGGCCAGCTCCTCGGGGTCGCGGGTCATGCGGCGTGACCGCCGGCGCACGCCGACGGACCCGGCACGGGACCGTCCGGGCCGCTGGCGGGGCCGGCGGCGGGCAGCCCGTTCCGGAGCTCGGTGAGCAGCGCGTCGACGACGGCGCGCAGGTCGCCGCCGGAGGCCTGCGCCGCCGCCCGCTGCCGCTGGTAGGAGGCGCCGACGGCGAGCACCCGCTCCACGCCGGCCAGCTCCGCCTCGCAGCCCAGCCGGCGCGCGGTGGGCGCGAGGTCCTCGGCGAGGTCGAGCAACGCCTGCCGCACCGGCCGCACCGTGCCCTTCTCGTCGACGATGACGTCGGCGTCGAGGCCGTAGCGGGCCGCGCGCCACTTGTTCTCCCGCAGCACCCACTCCGGCGGGGTGGGGAGGGTGTAGCCGCGGTCGAGCTGGCCGTCGAGCTGCTCGACCAGGCACTGCGACAGCGCCGCGACCACGCCGACCTCCTCGAGGGTCGGCAGCCCGTCGCAGATGCGCAGCTCCACCGTGCCGAAGCCCGGGTGCGGGCGGATGTCCCACCAGACCTCGCGCACGCTCTCGATGGCCCCGGTGGTGATCAGCGTCTCCATGTAGGTCTCGAACCCTGGCCAGTCCGGCAGCTGCATGGGCAGCCCCGCCGTCGGCATGCCCTCGAAGACCTTGCTGCGCGCCGAGGCCAGGCCGGTGTCGCAGCCGACCCAGAACGGCGAGGACGCCGACAGCGCCAGGAAGTGCGGCACGTACTGGGTCAGCGCGTTGACGATCGGCATCGCCTTGTCCGGCGAGCGGACGCCGACGTGCACGTGGACGCCGAAGATCTGCAGCCGCCGCGCCAACCACTGCATGCGCTCCACCAACTGCAGGTAGCGCTCCTTGGGCGAGATCAGCTGGGTCTGCCAGTCGGTGAACGGGTGGGTGCCCGCGCACAGCAGGCCCAGCCCGCGCCGGTCGGCGGCGGCGGCGACCTCGGCCACCGTGGCGGCGAGGTCGGCGGTGGCCTCCTCGACCGTCGTGCACACGCCGGTGATGACCTCGACGGTGGACTGCAGCAGCTCGTGCTTGGCCTTGGGGTGCTCGTGCTCGCCCTCGGGGCAGATCTCCTCGAGCACCTCGATCGCGCCGGCGGTCAGCTCCCGGCTGTCACGGTCGACCAGCTGCAGCTCCCACTCCACACCGAGACTGGAGCGCTCCGAGGAGGAGAACGGGATCTGCACGCCGGTGAGTGTAGGCAAGATCACGGCCGTCGGCCGGGCCACCGCAACCGGACCACAACCGCTGCCGGCCGCTTCCGCAACCGCCGCCCGCTGCCCTGGTCCCGTCGCCGGGACCCGCCCGGCGCCGCCGCCCGGAGGTAGCCCGTCATGAACACCCGCCGCCCGACCCGCACCCGCTCCGCCGTCGCCGTCCTCGGCGCCCTGGCCGCCGGGGTCGTCGTCCTCGGGCCGTCCACGGCCGCCGCGGACCCGCCCGCCCTCGACGACAGCACGCCCTCCTGCAGCGAGCTCCTCGACCAGGTCGACGACTGGCCCGGCACCGGCCCCGACGGCCAGCAGCTGTTCTCCGACCCCTTCGAGCGGCATCTGCTGTCCCAGCCGGCGTGCGCCACCCCGGCGAGCTGAGCGGAGGTCCCCGTGTCCACGACCCCGCGCCGCCGCGCCGCCGCGCTGGCCGTCCTCCCCCCGGACCTCCAACGGTCCGAGAACCGCGATCCGCGCCCGGGGAACGGTAGGAACCGCCCCCGTCCGGCGGCGGGTCCGCGGTACCGCCGGTGGGCCCCGGGCGCGCCGCCGTCCCGCTGTGCCCGCCCAGCGCCGGTGGGTGAGGACGCCGGGTCAGACGGCGGCGAGCTCCGGCGCCGCACCCGCGGGCCGGCCGATCAGCGCGGCGGCCGGCGCGTGCTCCAGCACGGCGGCCAGCGCGCGGCGGCCGTAGAGGTCGGGGTGCACCCGCACGCAGCACAGGTCGCGGCTGACCACGGTCACGCCCCGGCCGTCGTCGGTCGGCACCAGGGCCTCGACGCGGGACCACGGCAGGCCGTGCACGTCGCCGTCGGCGTCGCGGTGGGCCAGGCCGTCGCCGGAGACGACCAGCGCCACCCGGGCGGCGGGGTCGAACAGGCGCCGGTGCAGCGGCGGGCGGAACAGGGTGCCCTCGGGCAGCGCCGGGAGGGTGCCGCACAGCGGCCGGCGGACCACGCCGGCCGGGCCGTCCCAGGGGACGGTGTCGGGCACGGCGAGGACGGCGGTCGGCTCGGCGCGGCGCAGCGCCGCGGTGACGTCGCCGGGGGTCACCGCCCGCCAGGCCGCCAGCGCCTCGGCGGGCGGGCGGAAGGGCAGCCCGGTCGCCGCGCAGTAGGCGGCGTCGGCGAGCTCGGCGCCGACGGCGTCCTCCTCCTCGAGCTCGGCCTCCAGGCCCGCGACCGCGTGCGCCACCTCCTGCGGCGTCGGGCCGGCGGCGCAGAGCTCCCCGAAGGTGCGCCACACCAGGTCGGCGACCTCGGCGTCGCGGCCGGAGCGGGCGTCGACGACCAGCGCCACCTCCCGCCGGTCGGCGGCGAGGTCGAGGGCGAGGGAGTCGACGGCGTAGGACAGCCCGCGGTCGTGCCGGGCCCGGTCGCGCAGCCGCTCGCCGGCCACCTGCACCCCGACGGCGAGCGCGGCATCGGCCGGCCGGTCGGTGGCCAGCAGCAGGCCGACGCCGGGGACGTCGGTGCGGGTCCACACCGGCCCGTCCTGCGGGCGCGGCACCGGCAGCCGGCGCACCGGACGCGGCCCGGCCAGCAGCGGCAGCCGCAGCCCGCCGGGAAGCGGACCGTGGCACCACAGCGCGGCGTTGCCGCGGACGAACCAGCGGGCCGCGTGCGCGCGCACGGTCTCCTCGGTCAGGTGCTCCGGACCCGGCCCGGCCGACACCGTCAGCCCCGGGCCGGTGAGGCCGTAGCGGGCCGCCCACAGCGCGCTGACCGTGGAGGACGCCGAGCCGCAGCCCTCGGCCTGCAGCACCCCGGCCTCGGCGGCCATCCGCTCGGTGGGCAGGTCGGCCAGCGCCCGGCAGACCCCCTCGAGGAAGGCGCGCACCGCCTCGGGCCGCCCGGTGGCGAAGAACGCGGTGCTGTCGACGTCGGTGACGGCGTTGCAGCGCAGGTGCGTGCGCGGCAGCGCGGCCATCGCCAGGTGCTCGACGAGGTGGGTGACCTCGATCGTCGCGAACGTCTCGTCGCGCAGGCCGACGCCGAAGACCAGCGCCGCGGTGGTGCGCTCCCGCCCGCCCGCGGTGAACACCGGGACGCCGTCGATGACCGTTCGCTGCACCGGCCCATGGTCGGGGCCCGGCGCCGCGCCGTCCCCGGCCGACACGCGGCCGGGGACGGCTGGGACGGGTGGGTCAGCGGGTCAGGCCGAACACCGAGATCGTGCCGTCGTCCTCGTTGCTGGCCAGGAACAGCCCCCGGCCCGGGACGGCGAGCAGCCCCTCCGGGGCGTCCCCGGTGGGCAGCACCTGCAGCCGGACCGGCCGCCGCTCGTCGCGGAGGTCGTACACCAGGACGGCGTCGCCGCGCTCGGAGCCGACGAACGCGTAGGTGGTGCCGCGCACGCGGGCCACCTCGGCGCCCTCGAACTCCGCGCCCTTGTCGTCGCTGCGGCCGTCGGGGTACAGACCGGCGTCGGCCAGCGCCCGCTCGGCCGAGCCGCCGGAGGAGAACAGCACCTCGCCGGCGGTCGAGAAGACCGTCCAGCCCCGGCCGCCGCTGGGCTCGGCGGCGAGGTCGCCCTCGTCGGCGGTGAGCAGGTTCCCGTCCGGGGTCCACTGGACGGCGTCGGGCTCGCGGGGCGCGGAGAGCTCGTCGTCGAAGGCGACCGCATCGTCGTCCTCGACGTCGGCGTCGGTCCGGGTGACGCGGCCGGCGGTGAACGAGCCCACCACCGTGCGGCTGCGCAGGTCGACCAGCGCGACGGCGTTGTTCTCCTGCAGGGTCACCGCGGCGACGTTGCGCCGGTCCACGTCGACGTACTCGGGCTCGGGGTCCTCGGGGAACGCGGGGCCGGGCAGGCCGGCCAGCTCGACCCGGTCGACCGTCCAGTCGGCGGGCGGTCCCTGCAGCTCGACGACGGCGAGGAACCCGCCCGGCGCCTGGGGCAGCCCGCCCTCGACGCCGTCCACGACCAGCTCCTCGTCGCGCTGGTTCTCGATCGCGATCGCGGCGAACCGGCCGTCGGGGCTCAGCGCGATCGAGTCCGGCTGCCCGCCGAGGTCCACCTCCTCGACGACCGCGAGGGACCGGAGGTCGACGACCACCAGCCGGCCCGACGGGCCGGTGAGGTCCACGGTGCGGTCGACGACGGCGAGGGCGTACCGGCCGTCCCGGGTGACGGTGACCGACGTCGGCTCCCCGCCGACGTCGACGGCACCGGCCTGCCGCGGCTGCTCGGGCCGGCTCAGGTCGACCGCGCCGACCTCGCCGGCCGCCGAGTCGGTGTAGAGCACGGTGCGGCCGTCGGGGGTGACGGCGAGGATCTCGGCGACCTCGCCGGCGACGTCGAACGTGGCCAGCTCGGCGAACGACGGCACGGCGCGGCCGGGCGCGGCGGCGGCCGGCGTGGCGGCGGCCGGCGTGGCGGCGACGGTGGTGCCGACGGCGAGGGCGAGCACCGCCGCGGGGACGGCGCGGCGGAGGAGGCGGAGGGACGAGCGCGTCACGGAGGGGTCCTCGGGGTCCGGGGTCGGGTCGCGCCGACCCTCGCGGCCGGCGGTGACGGGCGGGTGACCGCCGGGCGAACGCCGGTCGTGCCGCCGGTGACCGGCTCGGCTCCCGGTGGCCCCGCTCCCCGGCCGGAGCGTGCGACGTCCCCTGTGGGCTGGGTTAGCGTCGCCGGGTGAGTGACAGCCCCCCCGCACCCGATCCCGCGGCCCTGGCCGCGACCGCCGCGACCGCCCTCACCGACGCCGTCGGCGGCGACCACGACGTCGCCGTCGTCATGGGCTCGGGGTGGGCGCCCGCGGCCGACGCCTTCGGCGAGCCGCTCGGCTCGGTCCGCATCGGCGACCTGCCCGGCTTCGCCGCTCCGACGGCGGTCGGCCACGGCGGCGAGGTGCGCTCGGTGCGCGCCGGGGACCGGAGGGCGCTGCTCTTCCTCGGCCGCACCCACCTCTACGAGGGCCGCGGCGTCGACCCGGTCGTGCACGGTGTGCGCACCGCCGCTGCCGCCGGGGTGCGCACCGTCGTCCTCACCAACGCCGCCGGCGGCCTCGACCCGCAGCACCGGGTCGGGCAGGCCGTGCTCATCAGCGACCACCTCAACCTCACCGCCCGCTCCCCGCTGGTCGGCGCGACCTTCGTCGACCTCACCGACCTCTACTCCGCCCGACTGCGGTCCCTGGCCCGCGAGCTCGACCCGGAGCTGACCGAGGGCGTCTACGCCGCGCTGCCCGGCCCGCACTACGAGACGCCGGCGGAGATCCGGATGCTGCGCACGCTGGGTGCCGACCTCGTCGGCATGTCCACCGCGCTCGAGGCGATCGCCGCCCGCGCCGCCGGCATGGAGGTGCTGGGCCTGTCGATGGTCACCAACGCGGCCGCCGGCGTCACCGGCGAGAAACTCGACCACCAGGAGGTGCTCGCCGCGGGCAGGGCGGCGGCGGGACGGCTGGGGAAGACGCTCGTCGAGTTCACCGGCCGGCTGCCGTGACAGTGTCCGACGGCGTGCTCGACCGCTTGCTCGACGACGCCCGTGCCTGGGCCGCCGCCGACCCCCACCCCGGCGACCGCGCCGAGATCGAGGCCCTGGTGGCGGCCGGGGACACCGCCGAGCTCGAGCGCCGCTTCGCCGGGCCGCTGACCTTCGGCACCGCCGGACTGCGCGGCCCGCTGCGGGCGGGGCCGGCCGGGATGAACGCCGCCGTCGTCACCCGGGCGGCCGCCGGGCTCGGCGCGTGGCTGACCGACGCCGGCTCCGGCCGGGGCGGGGTGGTGGTCGGCTTCGACGCCCGGCACCGCTCCGACGAGTTCGCCCGGATCACCGCGGCGGTGCTGGCCGCCGCCGGGTTCGAGGTCCGGGTGCTGCCCCGGCCGCTGCCCACGCCGGTGTTGTCCTCCGCGGTGCGGTCGCTCGGCTGCGTGGCCGGCGTGATGGTGACCGCCAGCCACAACCCGCCGCAGGACAACGGGTACAAGGTCTACCTCGCCGACGGCGCCCAGCTGGTGCCGCCGGTCGACCGGGAGATCGAGGCCGCGGTCGCCGCCGTCGGCCCGGCGTGCGAGGTGCCGCTGTCCGACGAGTGGGTGACCCTCGGTGACGACGTCGAGACCGGCTACGTGGCCGCCGTCGTCGCGGCGCTGGAGCCCGACCGGGTGCCGGCTGCCGACCGCGCGGCGGTCACCGTGGCCTACACCGCCATGCACGGCGTGGGCGCGGCGACGACCCGGGCGGTGTTCACCGCGGCCGGGTTCGCCCGACCGGAGAGCGTGCCCGAGCAGGACGGCCCCGACCCGGCGTTCCCGACGGTCACCTTCCCCAACCCGGAGGAGCCCGGCGCGGTCGACCTGCTGCTCGCGCTGGCCGCCCGCACCGGCGCCGACGTCGCCATCGCCGAGGACCCCGACGCCGACCGCTGCTCGGTGGTCTGCGAGGGCCGGCAGCTCACCGGCGACGAGGTCGGCGCGCTGCTGGCCGACTGGCTGCTGCGCCGCGGCGTGCGCGGCACCTACGCGGCCTCGCTGGTCAGCGGCTCGCTGCTGCACGCGCTGGCGCAGGCGCACGGGGTCCGGTTCGCCGAGACGCCGACCGGGTTCAAGTGGATCATCCGCGCCGGCACCGACCGCGACCCGCTGGTGTTCGGCTACGAGGAGGCGCTGGGCTACGCGGTCACCCCTGACGTCGCCCGCGACAAGGACGGCATCTCCGCCGCGCTCGCGGTCGCGCTGCTGACCGCGGAGCTCAAGGCGAGCGGGCGGACGCTGGTCGACCGGCTCGACGAGCTGGCGGTCGAGCACGGGCTGTTCGCCACCGGCCAGCTCTCGGTGCGGGTCGAGGACCTCGCGCTGATCTCCGACGCGATGGCCCGGCTGCGCGCCGACCCGCCGCGGCGGCTGCTCGGCCGCGAGGTCACCGCGGCCGACCTGCTGGACGAGGACCCGCCGGTCGACGCCGTCCGGCTGCTCGGCGACGGTGTCCGGGTGGTCGTGCGGCCCAGCGGCACCGAGCCGAAGCTCAAGGCCTACCTGGAGACCGTCGTCCCGGTGCACGAGGACGCCGGGGTGATCGCCGCGCGCGGCCGGGGAGAGGACGAGCTCGACCAGCTGCGCGGCGAGATGGCGCACGCGCTGGGGCTGTAGCGGTGGACGTCGGCGCGCTGGTCTTCGACGTGTTCGGCACGGTCGTCGACTGGCGCGCCGGCGTGGCCCGCGAGGCGGCGCGGCTGCTCGGGCCGTCGGTCGACGCGCCCGCCCTCGCCGACGCCTGGCGGGCGCGCTACCAGCCGTCGCTGCAGCGGGTGCGCGGCGGGGAGCGGCCCTTCGCCCCGCTCGACGAGCTGCACCGCGAGTCGCTGCCCGCGGCGCTGGCGGCGGTCGGGGTCGACGGCGTGCCCGACGACGTCGCCGACGAGCTGGTGCTGGCCTGGCACCGGCTCGACCCGTGGCCCGACGCGGTGCCGGGGCTGACCCGGCTGCGGCGGCGGTTCGTGCTCGCGCCGCTGTCCAACGGCGGGGTGCGGCTGCTCGTCGACCTGGCGCGGCGGGGCGGACTGCCCTGGGACCTGGTGCTCGGCGCCGAGGTCGTCGGCCGCTACAAGCCCGACCCGGAGGTGTACGACTCCGTGCCGCGGCTGCTGGCGCTGCCACCGTCGCAGGTGTGCATGGTGGCCGCGCACGCCGACGACCTGGCCGCCGCGCGCGCCCGGGGGCTGCGGACGGCATACGTGCACCGGCCCGGGGAGTTCGGCGGCGACCCCGTGCCCGCCGCGACCGACCCCGGCGCCGACCTGTCGGTCGCCTCGTTCGAGGAGCTGGCCGACGCCCTCGGCTGCTGACCGCCGCCGAGTGTGCGGTCGTGGTCGCCCACGGCGGCGTGTCCGCGCGCGTCGGCGACCACGACTGCGCTCTCGACCCGGCGGCGCACTGCCGCCGGGTCGAGAGGGTTCACCAGGTGGCGAGCTGGGGCTCCCGCGCCGCAGGCCGGGCGACGCCGTCGTACTGGTTGGGCCCGGGCCGGCCGGGCAGGCAGCCCACGACGACGAACAGCACGATCGGGCCGGCGATCGGCACCAGGCCCCACAGCAGGAACCAGCCCGACCGGCCGGTGTCGTGCAGCCGGGTCACCGCCGCGCTGATCGAGGGGACGAACAGCACCAGCGAGACCAGCAGCGTGATCGGCCCGCCCGAGAAGCTGGCCTCGGCGCTGTAGGAGTAGTAGCCGTCGTAGGCGTAGGACCCGCTGTACCAGGCCGTCCCGAGGGCGACGTCGGCCGCGATCGCCGCCATGCTGGCCGCCCACAGCGGCAGCGCGTAGTGCAGCCAGTAGGTGCGGCGGTCGATCCGCCCGCGGCGGACGTACCAGGTGCTGCGCTCCGGCGCCCGGGTGTGGCCGAGGTGGGCGTACTCGCTCATGTCCGTCTCTCCCTGTGCGGCCCCGGTCTGCGGGGCTCCGTGTCGTCGGGAGCGACTGTCGCGGCCGGCGCTTGACCTGGCCTTGTGGCCGACTGGAGGCCGACCTGCGACGTCAGGCCGGCACGGACTCCCGGCAGCCGGAGGCCAGGGCACGGGAGGCGGTCTCGAGCACGCGGACCACGTCGCGCCCGAAGCCGACGTCGCACGGGTGGGTGCCGCCGGTCAGCGCCGCCGCGGTCAGCTCGTCGACCGCCGCCGACAGGGACTCCACCGGGCTCTCGGTGTCGGGCAGCAGCACCAACCGGCCGGCATCACCGTGCAGCGAGAACTCGATCCCGGTGGCCAGCGGCGCCACGGTGTGCGACAGCGTCACGGTCGAGGCCACGCCGGGCGTGGCGTGCTGCAGCACCAGGTGCACGGTGTCCCCCGCGCCCGCGCCGGCCTGCACCGAGACGACCGGGCCGAGGGCCGGCACCAGCAGCGACAGCGCGTGCGGGCCGATGTCCCACAGCGCCCCGTGCTCGCGGCGCCAGGGCGAGTCGAAGGGGCTGCCGGCCAGCGCGGACAGCCACGAGGCGGCGCCGCCGGCCAGCCGGGTGCGGGCGGCCTGCGCCAGCCACGTCGTCGTCGCGGCCTGGAAGCGGAAGGTGAAGAACACGACCGAGGCGACGCCGGCCGACCGCACCGCCGTCACCACCCGGTCGGCCTCGGCGGTCGACAGGCCGATCGGCTTCTCCAGCAGCAGGTGCCGCCCGGCGGCCGCGGCCTGCTCGGCGAGGGACACCTGCACGTCGGGCGGCACGGCGACGGCGACCGCGTCGACCCGGTCGAGCAGCGCGGCGAGGTCGTCGGTGCCCGGGACGTCGAACTCCGCGCCGACGACGGCGGCCTTCTCCGCATCGCGACCCCAGATCCCGGCCAGCTCGGCGTCGGGGTGCGCCGCGATCGCCGCGGCGTGGACGGTGCGGGCCCAGTGACCGGTGCCCAGGACCGCGAAGCGCACGGTCAGACGGCGCCGAACTGGCGGTCGCCGGCGTCCCCGAGGCCGGGGACGATGTAGGCCTGCTCGTTGAGCCCCTCGTCGATGCTGGCGGTGAACACCCGCAGCGGCAGTCCGCTCTCCTCCAGCCGCCGCAGGCCCGGCGGGGCGGCCAGCGCGCACAGCACCGTGATCTCCGTCGCGCCGCGGTCGGTGAGCAGCGTGCAGCAGTGCACCAGCGACCCGCCGGTGGCCAGCATCGGGTCGAGGACGAACACGTGCCGGTCGACCAGTGACTCCGGCAGCGAGGCCATGTAGGCCTCGGGCTGGAAGGTCACCTCGTTGCGCGCCAGCCCGACGAAGCCCATCTGGGACTCCGGCAGCATCCCGTGCGCGGTGTCGGCCATGCCCAGACCCGCCCGCAGCACCGGCACGATCAGCGGCGGGGCGGCCAGCCGGTAGCCCGTCGTCGTGGTGACCGGGGTGGTGATCGGCTCCTCGGCCAGCTCGAGGTCGCGGGTGGCCTCGTAGACCAGCATCTGGGTCAGCTCGCGCAGCGCCGCCCGGAAGGCGGCGTTGTCGGTCCGCTCATCGCGCATCCGCGAGAGCCGGGCACGGGCGAGCGGGTGGTCCACGACGGTGGTCTGCACGGCCGCCACCGTATCGGTCGGCCCCGGCGCCCCGGCCGGGAAGCGGCCCACCCCCTCGGGGCGACCGCGTGCCCGGGACGGCGGGCCGGACAGGGAGAATGGCGGCATGACCCACGTGCTCGACCCCGGGACACTGGCGGCCGGGACCCGGCCCGGCCCGGGGTCCGGGGCGCCGTTCGACGACGTGACCCGCTCGGACGCCGCCCTCCGCGCCTTCCTGCACGGCCTGCCCGGTGTCGACCAGGTCGGCGCCGAGCAGCGCGCCGCCACCCTCGGTACCCGCTCGATCAAGACCACGGCCAAGGCGTGGGCGATCGACACCGCGATCGCGATGGTCGACCTGACCACGCTCGAGGGCGCCGACACCCCCGGTAGGGTGCGCAGCCTGGCCGCCAAGGCCCGCCGCCCCGACCCCACCGACCTCTCCTGTCCGCCGGTCGCCGCGGTCTGCGTCTACGGCGACCTCGCCGGCGTCGCGCGGGAGGCCCTGGCGGGCACCGGCATCCACGTGGCCGCCGTCGCCACCGCCTTCCCCAGCGGCCGGGCCAGCCGGGAGGTCAAGCTCGCCGACGTCCGCGACGCCGTGGGCAACGGCGCCGACGAGATCGACATGGTCATCGACCGGGGCGCGTTCCTCGCGGGCCGCTACCTGGAGGTGTTCGACGAGATCGTCGCGGTGAAGGAGGCGTGCGGGGACGCGCACCTCAAGGTGATCCTCGAGACCGGTGAGCTGGTCACCTACGACAACGCCCGCCGCGCCTCGTGGCTGGCGATGCTCGCCGGCGCCGACTTCATCAAGACCTCCACCGGCAAGATCTCCCCCGCGGCGACGCTGCCGGTCTGCCTGGTCATGCTCGAGGCGGTCCGCGACTTCCGCGCCGCCACCGGCCGCCAGGTCGGCGTCAAGCCCGCCGGCGGCATCCGCACCACCAAGGACGCGATCCGGCACCTGGTGCTGGTCAACGAGACAGTCGGCGCGGACTGGCTGTCCCCCGACTGGTTCCGCCTCGGCGCCTCCAGCCTCCTCAACGACCTGCTCCAGCAGCGGCAGAAGCTGCGCACCGGCCACTACTCCGGCCCCGACCACGTATCGGTGGACTGATGACCAGCCTGTTCGAGTACGCCCCCGCTCCCGAGTCGCGGTCGATCGTCGACGTCGCGCCGTCCTACGGCCTGTTCGTCGACGGCGAGTTCGTCGACGGCTCCGGGGAGCCGATGAAGACGGTCAACCCGGCCACCGAGGAGGTGCTCAGCGAGATCGCGGTGGGCACCGAGGCCGACGTCGACCGCGCGGTGCGGGCCGCCCGCCGCGCGTTCACCCGGGTCTGGGGCCCGATGCGTCCGGCCGACCGCGGCAAGTACCTGTTCCGCATCGCCCGGATCCTGCAGGAGCGGGCCCGCGAGTTCGCCGTCCTGGAGTCGCTGGACAACGGCAAGCCGATCCGGGAGTCCCGCGACGTCGACGTCCCCCTGGCCGCAGCGCACTTCTTCTACCACGCCGGCTGGGCCGACAAGCTCTCCTACGCGGGGCTGGGCCCGGACCCGCGGCCGCACGGCGTGGCCGGCCAGGTCATCCCGTGGAACTTCCCGCTGCTGATGCTGGCGTGGAAGGTCGCGCCGGCGCTGGCCACCGGCAACACCGTCGTCCTCAAGCCGGCCGAGACCACCCCGCTGACGGCGCTGCTGTTCGCCGAGGTGTGCCGCCAGGCCGACCTGCCGCCGGGCGTGGTCAACATCGTCACCGGCGCCGGCGACACCGGCCGCGCGGTCGTCGAGCACCCCGACGTCGACAAGGTCGCGTTCACCGGGTCCACCGAGGTGGGCCGCTCGATCGCCCGCGCCGTCGCCGGCACCCGCAAGGCGCTGACGCTGGAGCTGGGCGGCAAGGCGGCCAACATCGTCTTCGACGACGCCCCGATCGACCAGGCCGTCGAGGGCATCGTGCGCGGCATCTTCTTCAACCAGGGGCACGTCTGCTGCGCCGGCTCCCGGCTGCTGGTGCAGGAGTCGGTCCACGACGAGGTGATCGCCTCCCTGCAGCGCCGGATCGGCACGCTGCGGGTGGGCGACCCGCTGGACAAGAACACCGACATCGGCGCGATCAACTCCGCCGAGCAGCTGGCCCGCATCCGGGAGCTGTCCGACATCGGCGAGGCCGAGGGCGCGCAGCGCTGGCAGCCCGCCTGCGACCTGCCCGACCGCGGCTTCTGGTTCCCGCCGACGGTGTTCACCGACGTCTCCCCCGCCCACCGCATCGCCCGCGACGAGGTGTTCGGCCCGGTGCTATCGGTGCTCACCTTCCGCACCCCCGACGAGGCGGTGGCCAAGGCCAACAACACCACCTACGGGCTCTCGGCCGGCATCTGGACCGAGAAGGGCTCGCGGATCCTGGCCGTCGCCGACCGGCTGCGCGCCGGTGTGGTGTGGGCCAACACGTTCAACCAGTTCGACCCGACGTCGCCCTTCGGCGGCTACAAGCAGTCCGGCTACGGCCGCGAGGGCGGCCGGCACGGGCTGGCCGCCTACCTGAAGGGGGCCTCCCACTGATGTCGGACCGGCTGGCCGTCCGCAAGACCTACAAGCTCTACGTCGGCGGGGCCTTCCCCCGGTCGGAGTCCGGCCGCACGTACGAGGTCACCGACGCCCGGGGGGCGTTCCTGGCCAACGCCGCGCAGGCCTCCCGCAAGGACGCCCGCGACGCCGTCGCCGCCGCCCGTGGGGCGTTCGGGAAGTGGTCCCGGGCCACCGCCTACAACCGCGGCCAGGTGCTCTACCGGGTGGCCGAGGTGATGGAGGGCCGGCACGCGCAGTTCTGCGAGGAGGTCGCCGCCGGCGAGGGGCTGTCCTCCGGGCGGGCGCGGGCCGTCGTCGACGCCGCGATCGACCGCTGGGTCTGGTACGCCGGGTGGACCGACAAGTTGGCCGCCGTGCTGGGCAGCGCCAACCCGGTCGCCGGGCCGTTCTTCGACTTCTCGCTGCCCGAGCCCACCGGCGTCGTCGCGGTGCTGGCGCCGCAGCGGTCCTCGCTGCTGGGGCTGGTCAGCGTGCTCGCGCCCGTCCTCGCCGGCGGCAACACCGCCGTCGTGGTGACCTCCCGCCGGCGGCCGCTGCCGGCCGTGACGCTGGGCGAGGTGCTGGCCACCAGCGACGTCCCCGGCGGCGTGGTCAACCTGCTCACCGGTGACGCCGCCGAGATCGGCCCGTGGCTGGCCGAGCACGACGACGTCGACGCCGTCGACCTGACCGGCGCCCCGGCCGACCGGGCCCTCGAGCTCGAGCGGCTGGCCGCGGGCAGCATCAAGCGGGTGCTGCGGCCACCGGCCGAGGAGCCGGACTGGACCGCCGACCCGGGCACCTCGCGGATGACGCCGTTCCTGGAGACCAAGACGGTCTGGCACCCGAAGGGCGTGTGACCGGAACCCGCCCCGGGGTCGCGCTCCGGAGCGGGGCGGGCAGGATGTGTTCCGTGGCCAGGCCCAGCATCGTCCCGATCGCGCTCACCGTCGACGACCGAACCGGTTACACGCTGTGGGCGCCGCCGTGGGAGGAGGACGGTGAGGAGTGGCAGGCCTTCCTCGGCACCTCCGTCGGGGACACCGCCTCGGTGCACCTGTTCCCCACCCCGGCCGCGCTGGCGGTGTTCTGCCGGACCGCCACCGACCACGACCTCGCCGACCACCCCGTCTGGCCGGTCGTGACCGGGCTGGGCGCGGCCGACCTGACGCCCGACGACGACCACCGCTACGACCTCGACGGCGTCTACGACATCGCCGCCGAGAACCCCGACCGGTGGGCGGTCGAGGAGCTGGCGGCCACGATCGACATCGTCAGCCGGCTCGCCGAGTGCCTGGACAACGGCGGCGACACCGACGACGCGGACGACACCGCCGACGAGGTCGAGGAGCTCGACGAGGAGACCGAGTTCCCGGCGCTGGCCGAGCTCGTCGCCCGGCCCGAGATCGGCTCGCTGGGCCTGGGCGTGGACGCGTTCGTCGGCCGCTCGGGCGAGGACGCGTGGGTCGGCGTCGGCGGGGCGTTCGACGAGCTGTGGGAGGACGTCCTCGAGGAGCTGTCGGGCCACCTGGACTGGACCGGCGCCGGCACCACCACGATCGACGCCTACCCCTCGGCGGCCGAGGACGACGACCTCGACGCCGACGAGCCGGCCGACGACGCCGTCGACGCCGTCGACGAGGAGGCCGGCGGGACCGCCCGGGCGGCCGGGGCCACCGCCGTCGGCTCGCAGCGGACCGTGGCGCGGGGCTCGGACGGCTCCGGCGAGCGGTCGACCGCCGGGTGGACCGCTGCCGCACCGGCGGAGGCCGCGACCGCGGGCGTGAGCACCATCCGGGGCGGGAGCCGGATCACCGCGACGCCGGCGGCGGTGGCGGCCGCGGCGGAGTTCTGGGAGGCCGTCGGGATCCTGCCGGTGGAGCTGGTGGTCCCCGAGGGCGCCGGGGTGACGCTGCGCTGCTACGTGGAGGACGTCGCCCGCTTCCTCGGCCGCGACGGCGAGATCTGGCTGTTCGACACCCCCGCCGACCTCGCCCGGTTCCTCGCCGGGGACGAGCAGCACGACCTCACCGAGATCGCCTCGTGGCCCGAGGTCGCCGACACCGACACGCTGCCGCTGCCGGCCGAGCAGGACCGCTACGACCTCACCGAGCTCACGGAGGTCCTCACCGAGGTCGCCGGCGGGGCCGCGGGCCTGGTCGACCACGGCATCCTGGCCCAGCCGGTCGAGGGCGCCCGCGACGTCGCCGAGTACGCCGGGCTCTCCCGCGTCGACGAACTGCTCGCGCCCTCCGCTCCGCTGGGCCGGGCAGTCGCCATCGGCGAGCGGGCGTCCGCCACCCCGCTGCGCGCGGAGGACGCCGCCGCGCTGCGCCCCGCGTGGGACGAGGTCGTCACGCAGGTCGGCAGCGCCCTGGTCTTCCGGCACTGAGGGCGGGACCGGCTCCCTGTTCCTGGCACGGTCGTGCTCTGCACACACCTGTGTGCAGAGCACC